>NZ_JBFUCJ010000027.1:0-61944 GCF_056405295.1 Variovorax sp. P1_H2
GTTGTAGATGACCTCGATGCCCTTGACGTCGAGCAGGATCTTGCGTTCGCTCATGGGGCGGCCAAGCTCAGGCGCTGCAGTCGGCGGCGTCGCGCCGGTTCAACTTCTTCTCGCCTGCGTACTTCTCGCCCGCCGCCTTGACCATCGGCTTGATGATCTGCTCGTCGGCCTCGTACCAGTCGGGCGCGATGTTCCACTTGCTGCCGTCCCAGGTTTCGATGCGGGCCCAGGTCGAGCCCATGTGGTCCTGGCAGGAGGTGCTGATCGGCCGCATCACGCCCGTGAAGCCCAGCGCGTCGAGCTTCTTCTGGTCGAGTGCGAGGTTCTCGAGGCCCCAGCGCACCTGCTCGCCGGTCATGACCTTGCCCTTGCCGAAGCGCTCCTGCGCCCGCTTGACCGCCTCGATGCCGAGCATCTGGATGATCACGCCGCGCGTATAGAGCACCGAGCCGACCTCGTCCTTCGGGCCCGTGCCCTGGCCCTTGTCGTGCACGTTCTTGAGGATCTCCTGCATCACCTTCGGTTGCGTGCCCGCGCTGTTGAGCGCCAGCGCGTTGTAGCCCTTGGCGTTCGCGCCCACGTCCTTCACGTCGGGTTCGGCGCCGGCCCACCAGACGCCGTACATCTTCTCGCGCGGGTAGCCGGTGGCGACCGCTTCCTTGAGCGCGGTGGAGTTCATCACGCCCCAGCCCCACAGCAGCACGTAGTCGGGCCGCGACTGGCGCACCTGCAGCCAGGCCGACTTCTGCTCGATGCCGGGCGCCGCGACCGGGATCAGCGACAGCTCGAAGCCGTTCATCTTCGCGCGCTCCTGCAGCAGCGGGATCGGCTCCTTGCCGAACGGCGAGTCGTGGTAGACCAGCGTGATCTTCTTGCCCTTGAGCTTGTCGGCGCCGCCTTCCTTCTTGGCGATGTGCTGGATCAGGATGTCGGCCGCGGTCCAGTAGCTGCCCATCAGCGGGAAGTTCCACTTGAACGTGTTGCCGTCCTGCGAAGCCGACAGGMCGTAGCCGAGCGTGATCAGCGGGATCTTGTCGACCGGCGCCTTGTCGGTCAGCGCGAAGGTGATGCCGGTCGCCTGCGGGTCGATCAGGGTCGCGCCCTTGTCCTTGAGGCGCTCGTAGCATTCGACGCCCTTGTCGGTGGCGTAGCCGGTCTCGCATTCCTCGTAGGCGATCTTCACGCCGTTGATGCCGCCGGTGGCGTTGATGTACTTGATGTAGTCCTGCTTGCCGTTGGCCCAGGGCGTGCCGTTCGGTGCATAGGGGCCGGTGCGGTAGACCAGCAGGGGGAAGAACTGTTCCTTGGCCTGCGCCTGAACGAGCGAGGGCGCGAGCAGCGCGCCGAAGGTGGCGGCCGCGAGGGCGGCGGTGGCAGCGAGCGATTTGAGTTTCATGCCTGTCTCCTAGGGGTTGTTGCGAACGAATTTCGAGAGATCAATGCGGGAAGGGCCAGAGGCGCAGCTTCTCCTTGGCGGTCGACCACAGGCGCGCCAGGCCGTGCGGCTCGACGATCAGGAAGAACACGATCAGGGCGCCGAAGATCATGAATTCGAGGTGCGAGGCGAAGGCGGTCGAGATCGAGATTCCGAACCAGCCCGGCAGCTGGTTGAGCAGGATCGGCAGCAGCACGATGAAGGCGGCGCCGAAGAAGCTGCCCATGATCGAGCCGAGGCCGCCGATGATCACCATGAAGAGGAGCTGGAACGAGCGGTCGATGTTGAAGGCCGCCGGCTCCCAGGTGCCCAGATGCACGAAGCCCCACAGCGCGCCGGCCACGCCGACGATGAAGGAACTCACCGCGAAGGCGGTCAGCTTGGCATACACCGGGCGGATGCCGATCACCGCGGCCGCCACGTCCATGTCGCGCATCGCCATCCATTCGCGGCCGATGGAACTGCGCACCAGGTTCTTCGCCATCAGCGCGAACACGGCCAGCAGGCTCAGGCACAGCAGGTACTTCTGCACCGCGGTCTCGATCGGCAGTCCGAACAGGCTCAGGCTCGACACGCTGACCGAGCCCGAGGACGAGTTGTTGGTGAACCAGTTGATGCGCAGGAAGGCCCAGTCGACGAAGAACTGCGCCGCCAGGGTGGCCACCGCGAGATACAGGCCCTTGATGCGCAGGCTCGGGATGCCGAACAGCACGCCGACCGCGGTCGAGCACAGCCCGCCCAGCAGCAGCGACAGCAGCAGCGGCATGCCGTCGATGCGGACGTGGAAGTTGTAGGCCGCATAGGCGCCGACCGCCATGAAGGCGCCGGTGCCGAGTGAGATCTGGCCGCAATAGCCGACCAGGATATTGAGGCCCAGCGCCGCGAGCGACAGGATCAGGAAGGGGATCAGGATCGCGCGGAACCAGTACTCGGGCGCGGTCAGGGGCACCACCGCGAAGGCGAAGACAAGCAGCACGAGCATCAGCACGCGGTCCTGCAGGATCGGGAAGATCTGCTGGTCGGCGCGGTAGCTCGACTTGAACTGGCCGTTCTCTCTGTAGAACATGTCAGTGCCCGCCCGGCCGCCCGAAGGGCACTGAGCGCCCCCCCGGGGGGCAGCGATACACGAAGTGAAGAGCGTGGGGGCCTGGATACCCGCCCGGCCGCCCGAAGGGCACTGAGCGCACCCCCGGGGGGCAGCGATACACGAAGTGAAGAGCGTGGGGGCTTTGCATTTTCAGACCCGATCGATGATTTTTTCGCCGAACAGGCCTTGCGGCCGGACCAGCAGGAAGACCAGCGCCAGCACGTAGGCGAACCAGATCTCGATGCCGCCGCCGAGCATCGGGCCGAGGTAGATCTCCGACAGCTTCTCGCCGACGCCGATCAGCAGGCCGCCGATGATCGCGCCCGGGATCGAGGTCAGGCCGCCGAGGATCACCACCGGCAGCGCCTTCAGCGCCACCAGCGAGAGCGAGAACTGGACGCCGAGCTTGGAGCCCCAGATGATGCCGGCGACCAGCGCCGCGAAGCCCGCCACCGACCACACGATGACCCAGATGCGATTCAGCGGAATGCCGATCGACTGCGCGGCCTGGTGGTCGTCCGCCACCGCGCGCAGCGCGCGGCCGGTGGAGGTCTTCTGGAAGAACAGCGCCAGCACCACCACCAGCGCGGCGGCCACCAGCGCCGCGATCAGGTCCTCGCGGCTCAGCAGCAGGCCGCCCTGGAACAGGTTCTCGAGCACCATCATCGGCTCCTTGGGCATGCCGACGTCGATCTTGTAGATGTCGTTGCCGAACAGCGTCTGGCCCAGGCCGTCGAGGAAGTAGGCGATGCCCAGCGTCGCCATCAGCAGCGTGATGCCCTCCTGGTTGACCAGTCTGGAGAGCACCAGCCGCTCGATCAGCCAGGCCACCGCGATCATCACCGCCATCGCGGCGACGAAGGCCAGCAGGTTGGCGAGCACCAGGCTCTCGAAACCGAGCCAGCGCGGCAGCCACTCGGCGAAGCGCGCCATCGCGAGTGCCGCGAACAGCACCATGGCGCCCTGCGCGAAATTGAAGACCCCCGAGGCCTTGTAGATCAGCACGAAGCCGATCGCGATCAGCGAATACAGCATGCCCACCATCAGGCCGCCGAACAGTGTTTCCAGGAAAAAACCCATGTCAGTGTTCCACGCCCAGGTATGCCCGGATCACGTCCTCGTTGTTGCGAACCTCGTGCGGCGTGCCGTCGCCGATCTTCTTGCCGTAGTCGAGCACCACCACGCGGTCCGAGATGTCCATCACCACGCCCATGTCGTGCTCGATCAGCACGATGGTGGTGCCGAACTCGTCGTTGACGTCGAGGATGAAGCGGCTCATGTCCTGCTTCTCCTCCACGTTCATGCCGGCCATCGGCTCGTCGAGCAGCAGCACCTGCGGCTCCATCGCCAGCGCCCGGCCGAGGTCGACCCGCTTCTGCAGGCCGTAGGGCAGGCGGCCCACGGGCGTCTTGCGGTGCAGCTGGATCTCGAGGAAGTCGATGATGCGCTCGACGAACTCGCGCTGCGCGATCTCCTCGCGCTCGGCGGGGCCCCAGCGCAGCGCCTGCGCCAGCAGGCCGCTCTTCATCTTGAGGTTGCGCCCGGTCATGATGTTGTCGAGCACGCTCATGCCCTTGAACAGCGCCAGGTTCTGGAAGGTGCGCGCCACGCCCATCTCGGCCACCTGGCGTGAGTTCATGTGCTTGAAGTGCTGGCCGCGGAAGGTGATCTCGCCTTGCTGCGGCTGGTAGACCCCGTTGATGCAGTTGAGCATCGAGCTCTTGCCCGCGCCGTTGGGCCCGATGATCGCGCGCACCTCGTGCTCGCGGACGTCGAAGCTGATGTCGGTCAGCGCCTTGACGCCGCCGAAGCTCAGCGAGATGTTCTGCACGTCCAGGATGACCTCGCCGATCTTCCTCGCGCTCATGCTGCCGCCTTCATCGGTGGGAACCGCTTGGCCTCGACGATCTTCAGCGTCGCACTGACCAAGCCGGTGCGGCCATCCTCGAACTTGACCTGCGTCTCGATGTACTGCTCGGTCTTGCCGCCGTACAGCGCATCGATCAGCACCGCGTACTTGCCCGCGATGAAGCCGCGCCGCACCTTGCGCGTGCGCGTCAGCTCGTCGTCGTCGGGATCCAGTTCCTTGTGCAGCACCAGGAAGCGCGCGATCTGGGTGTCGCCCATGCCGTCCTCGGTCGCCAGGTCGGCGTTGACCTTGGCGATGCACTCGGCCACCAGCGTGAGCACCTCGGGCTTGCCCGCCAGGTCGACATAGCCGCCGTAGGCCAGGCCGCGCCGCTCGGCCCAGTTGCCGACCGCCTCGTAGTCGATGTTGACGAAGGCGCAGACCTCGTCGCGCGCATCGCCGAAGCAGACGGCTTCCTTGATCTGCGGAAAGAACTTGAGCTTGTTCTCGATGTAGTTGGGTGCGAACATCGCGCCGCCGTGCATGCGGCCGACGTCCTTGGCGCGGTCGATGATTCGCAGGTGGCCTTCGGCATCCAGCACGCCGGCGTCGCCGGTGTGGAAGTAGCCGTCGGCATCGAGCACCTCGGCGGTGGCGTCGGGCCGCTTGTAGTAGCCCTGCAGCACCGACACACCGCGCACCAGCACTTCGCCGTCGTCCGCGATCCGCAACTCGATGCCGGGCGCCGCGCTGCCCACGGTCTGCAGCTTGACCTTGCCGTCGCGCTGCAGGCAGACATAGGCGCAGGTTTCGGTCTGGCCGTAGAACTGCTTCAGGTTGACGCCGATCGAGCGGTAGAAGCGGAACAGGTCGGGCCCGATCGCCGCGCCCGCGGTATAGGCCACCCGGATGCGGCTCATGCCGAGCACATTGCGCAGCGGCCCGTAGACCATCAGGTCGCCGAGCGCGTACACCAGGCGGTCCATGGCGCCGACCGGTGCGCCGTTGAGGATGTCGGCGCCCACGCGCCGCGCCAGCGCCATGAACTTCGCGTACAGCCAGCGCTTGGGTGCGGCCGCGTCCTCCATGCGGATCGACACCGCCGTCAGCAGGCCCTCGAAGGTGCGCGGCGGGCCGAAGTAGTAGCTGGGCCCGATCTCGCGCATGTCGTTCATCACGGTCTCGGCCGACTCCGGGCAGTTGAGCGTGAAGCCGCCGACCAGCCACTGGGCGACCGAGAACAGGTGGTCGCCGACCCAGGCCATCGGCAGGTAGCTCATGATGTTGTCGCCGGGGCCGAGCCGGTCGGTCTCGACGCCGCCGCGGCCCGCCGCGATGAAGCTCGCATGGGTCTGGCAGACGCCCTTGGGGYGGCCCGTGGTGCCCGAGGTGTAGAGGATCACGGCGACGTCGGAGGCCTCGCCGGCCGCCACGCTCTGCGCGAAGAAATCGGGATGCGCGGCGTCCCAGGCGCGGCCGAGTTCGCACAGCTTCTCGTAGCTCAGCAGCCCGGGCTGGTCGTAGTTGCGCAGCCCGCGCGGGTCGTCGTAGATGATGTGGCGGATGGCCGGTCGGGTCTCTCGGCATTCGAGCAGCTTGTCGACCTGCTCCTGGTCCTCGGCGATCACGAACTCGACGGCGGCGTCCTCGAGCATGAAGACCATCTCGCCGGCCACCGCGTCCTGGTAGAGCGGAACCGGCACGCCGCGCAGGCTTTGCGCCGCGATCACCGCCATGTAGAGGTGCGGCCGGTTGGCGCCGACGATCGCCAGGTTGTCGCCGGCCTTGAAGCCCAGGCTCGCCAGTCCGCAGGCGAACTCCCGCACTTCGCGCGCGACGTCCGCCCAGCGCCAGCTCTGCCAGATGCCGAGATCCTTCTCGCGCACCGCGGGGGCATCGGGCTGCTGCTGCGCATGGGCCAGCAACAGGCGGGGGAAGGTAGGGTCTGTGGTCTGCACGATGGGCGGACTGTAGGACCAACTTTGACGCCAACTTGTCGTTTCAACGACAATCCTAGGGACACTACTCCCCGGAGTTTCCCGATGCGCGTCGGCACTGACAGCGGCACTTCTTCGATCCGCGACCGCGTGCGGCCGGCCAGCGGCGACGAACTCGCCAGCATCCCATGGATGGAGGCGCTCACGCTCCCCGAGCGGCGGCGCGCCGAAGCGGCGGTGGTGGTCGGCGAGGCCGAGCCGGGCGACCTGGTCTGCCGCATCGGCCGGGCACCGACCTACTGGTTCGGCGTCATTGCAGGGTTGCTCAAGATGAGCAATGACAACGCCGACGGCACCTCGATGACCTACAGCGGCCTGCCGCCGGGGGGCTGGTTCGGCGAGGGCACCGTGCTCAAGCGCGAGCCCTACCGCTACAACGTCCAGGCACTGCGGCACAGCGTGGTGGGCGGATTGCCGACGGACGACTTCCACTGGCTGCTCGACCACTCGATCGGCTTCAACCGCTTCGTGATGAACCAGCTCAACGAGCGCCTGGCCCAGTTCATCGCCGCGCGCGAGACCGACCGCCTCAACGACCCCGACGTGCGCGTGGCGCGCAACCTCGCGGCGCTGTTCAACCCGGTGCTGTTCCCGGGCGTGGGCGAACTGCTGCGCATCACGCAGCAGGAACTGGCCTACCTGATCGGGCTTTCGCGCCAGCGGGTCAACGAGGCCCTGCGCACCTTGCAGGCGCGAGGCGCCATCCGGGTCGAGTACGGCGGACTGCGCGTGATCGACCTGGCGGCGCTGCGCGCGGGCGTGTCGGTGGCCAGACCCTAGACCGCGACGTCGACCGGCAGGACCTGCCGCACCAGCTTGTCGTCGGCATAAGGCCGCAGGTAGGCCGCGGTTTCCTCCACCGGACAGTGGAGCCAGTCGTCGATCCAGGCGTCGCGCAGGATCGCGCTGCGGCGCTGCTCCGGGTTGCCCGGCGCACCGAAGGTCAGCAGCGCAAAGCTCTCCACGCACTCGCCGGCGGGCGAGCGCCAGCCGTTCCAGAGGCCGGCCAGCGCGAGCGGCTGGCCGTCGGTTCGCGACACGCGCACGGTCTCGCCGTCGCTGGCTCCGGCCTGGAACAGCGCATCGGCAAGGATCACGCAGCGATGGCCGCGCTTCCACGGTTGGTAGAAGTTGCGTTCGGCGAAGGCGGTCTCGCCGCGCGCCTCATGGGTGTTGCGATCCTGGCCGTCCTTGCTGAACAGCGGGATCAGGCCCCAGCGCCCGGGGGCGATCTGGAACCGGCCCAGCGCCTCCTGGGCCGCGTCGTCGGCACGAGGGCGTCGCACGAACAGGCCCTGCTGGCCCGGCCGCACGATCGATGCCTCGGGATTGCAGGCCAGACCGAAGCGCTGGGCGAAGTGACCTGGCTCGCTCGCTGCTTGGTAGTGGGTGGGCATGGCCTGAGGGTGTGAACGCCGGCCGATTCTAGTCAGGCGCCGATACCATTGGAAGGGTCGGCCGGCGCGCAATGGCTGCCGACGCGCCTTTGCTCACGAAATTGCCACAAAACACCATGAAATCATCCCATCTCGCCATCATCACCGGCGCCTCCCGTGGCCTGGGCCGCGCCATGGCCGAGCAACTGCTGCAACCGGGCCAGCGCCTGYTCTGCATTTCCCGCCACGGCGACACGCAACTCGCCGCCCGTGCCCGCGAGACCGGCGCCGAGCTGGAGCAGTGGCAGCTGGACCTGTCCGACCCGGTGCCGGCCGCGGAGCGGCTGGCGGCCTGGCTGCAGGGCCTCGACGCCGGCGCCTTCGACAGCGCGACCTTGATCAACAACGCCGGCACGGTCGGCCGCCCGCGCCCCTTGTCGGAGGCGGTGGCGAGCGAGCTGACACAGGCGCTGCGCGTCGGACTCGAAGCGCCGATGTTGCTGACGTCCGCCTTTCTCGGTGCCACCAAGGGCTGGCGCGCCGAGCGCAAGGTGCTCAACATCTCCTCCGGCCTGGGCCGCAACGCGATGGGCAGCCAGGCCCCCTACTGCGCCGCCAAGGCCGGCATGGACCATTTCTCGCGCGCCGTGGCGCTCGAGGAGAAAACCGTGGCCGGTGGCGCGCGCATCGTGTCGCTGGCGCCCGGCGTCATCGACACCGACATGCAGGTGGCCTTGCGCACCAGYGAAGCCGACATGTTCCCGGACCGCGTGCGCTTCGAGAAGCTCAAGTCCGACGGCCTGCTCGACTCGCCGGCCTCGGCCGCCGCCAAGATCCTCAAGTACCTGGAGCGCCCCGATTTCGGCAGCAATCCGGTGGCCGATATCCGAGACTGACCCCACCCGGCCGGCGCAGCCAGGCCTGTTGGTGAAACACCGCGGAACCGGCTTCGCCGGGCCGCTGGTGTTGCCCCCGCCAGGGGGTGGGCGGGCTACACGAAGTGAGCCCAACCTGGGGGCGAGCAACAGTGCCACCGCGGAACTGGCTTCGCCAGGCCGCAGGTGTTGCCCCCAGCAGGGGGGGTGGGAGGGCTACACGCAGTGAGCCCGACCTGGGGGGTTACTCAATCGTTGCGCCTGAGGCTTGCACGATGCCCTTCCACTTCAGGTAGTCGGTCTTCAGCAGGGTTTCGAGTTCCTGCGGCGTCATGGCCTGCGGCTCTGCGCCCTGGGCGATGATCGCGGCCTTCATTTCGGGTGTCGCCAGCAGCCTGTTGACCTCGGTGTTCACGGTCGTGACGATCTCCTTCGGCGTCCCGGCGGGCATGAAGAGGCCATACCAGGTGCTGACGTCGAAGCCCTTGTAGCCCAGTTCGGCGACCGTGGGCACATCCGGCAGCGAGCTGCTGCGGCGGGCCGAGGTCACGGCCAGCGGGCGCAGCTTGCCGCCCTGGATCTGGCTCATGGCCGAGGGCAGCGACGACACCATGAGGTCGACGTTGCCGGCCAGCACGTCCATCATCGCGGCGTTCGAGCCCTTGTAGGGCACATGGCGCATCTTGATGTTGGCGGCGGTCTTGAAGATCTCGCCGGCCAGGTGGATCGTGGTGCCGTTGCCGGGCGAGCCGTAGGTGATCGAATCGGGCGCCGCGCGGGCGGCATTGACGACGTCGGCCAGGGTCTTGAACTTCGAGTCGCTGCGGGTGACGATCACCACCGGCGTGTAGGCGACATGCGCCACCGCCACCAGGTCCTTGGTCGGGTCGTAGCTGAGGTTCTTGTAGAGCCAGGGCGCGACGACCATGTTGTCCTTCTGGCCCATCACCATGTCGTAGCCGGTGGGCGCCGCGCGCACCGCTTCGGCGATGCCGATGGTGCCGCCGGCGCCGGCGCGGTTGTCGGGCACCACGGTCCACTTGCTGGCCTCGGTCAGCTTGTTGGCGACCAGCCGCGACAGGATGTCGGTGCCGCCGCCGGGCGGGAAGGGCACGATCATGCGGATCGGCTTGGCGGGGTAGGGCTGGGCCTGCGCGGCAGTGAAGGCCAGCGCCAGGGCGGCGATGGTGAGCAGCTTTCGGATCATGGGATGTCTCGTCGTTCGGGCGCCGCGAGGGTGCGGCGCACTGGCGCCGAGTGTGCCTGAACGAGCGCGCTGCAGTGCTCGCCATTCGAGAGGGGCGAGGTCGCGGATCGCGAGCCCGCGGGGCCGCGTCAGTGGATCGTCGGCGGCCCGGAATCGTCCCGCGCGTCGGCGCGCCGCTGCAGCGCCGCGATGCCGGCCATCATGGCCGCGCCGTAGGTCGGCATCGGCCCCTCGGCGGCATCGATGGGGCGGCAGTCGCAGCCGTCCTGCTTCTGCAGCACCCAGTAGAAATGGCCGGCGATCGGTTCGTCGACGATCAGTGCGATGGCATCGGTGTCCATGAGCGGCTCCTTGGTCAGTCCATGGCACCGGTTGTACGCAGGCGATGCCTGCGCGCACAGCAACGAAATCACGCTGCGGCGCTCCGAGTTGCAACAGCAGCGGCGGGCGTGAAAAACGCACGATCCCGGATCGCGGACAATGCATCGCCGAGTCCCACGATCCCACCCGCGATGTCCGAAACCCCCGCCCCCTCCCGCCTCAACAAGCGCATGGCCGAGCTGGGCCTGTGCTCGCGCCGCGAGGCCGACGACTGGATCGCGCAGGGCTGGGTCAAGGTCAATGGCCAGGTGGCCGAGATGGGCGTCAAGGTACTGCCCTCCGACCGCATCGAGGTCGACAAGAAGGCGCAGAACCAGCAGCAGCAGCAGGTCACGATCCTGCTGCACAAGCCGATGGGCTATGTCAGCGGCCAGGCCGAGGACGGCCACGAGCCGGCGGTGGTGCTGATCAATCCGCGCACCCACTGGCGCGAGGACCCGAGCCGCAACCGCTTCTCGCCGCCGCAGCTGCGCGGCCTCGCGCCGGCGGGCCGGCTCGACATCGATTCGGTCGGCCTGCTGGTGCTGACGCAGGACGGCCGCGTGGCGCGCCAGTTGATCGGCGAGGACTCCGGCATCGAGAAGGAATACCTGGTGCGCGTCTCCTACGGACCGGTGGCGCAGAACTCGCAGGCCGCCTTCCCGCGCGAGGAACTGGCCCGGCTGCGCCATGGCCTGAGCCTGGACGGCCAGCCGCTGAAGCCGGCCAAGGTCGACTGGCAGAACCCCGAGCAGCTGCGCTTCGTGCTGACCGAAGGCAAGAAGCGCCAGATCCGCCGCATGTGCGAGCAGGTCGGGCTCAAGGTGGTGGGCCTGAAGCGCATCCGCATCGGCCAAGTGGTGCTGGGCAACCTGCCGGTCGGGCAGTGGCGCTACCTGGGGCCGCACGAGCGCTTCTAGGGTCTGTTCACACTATTTCCGCGATCCCCGGAAATAGTGTGAACAGACCCTAGGCGAGGGCGAACTCCGCCCCGGCGTCCTTGTGCCGCATGCTCATGCGCGCCTAAGAATTCAGGCGTAGCCTCGCCCGGAATGGCGTGTCGAACGCCAAGGAGAGACCTTGTGCGCGCCTTGCTCGTGGAAGACGACGAAATGATCGGCCGCGGCCTCATGCACGCGCTCGACAACGCCGGATGGTCGGTCGACTGGGTGCGCGACGGCGTGCTGGCGCACAGCGCCCTGGCCGACGGCGGCTACACCTGTGTGCTGCTCGATCTCGGCCTCCCCGGCGAAGATGGCACCGAAGTCCTGCGGCGCGCGCGCAAGCGCGGCGATGCCACGCCGGTCCTGGTGCTCACGGCGCGCGACGGGCTCGACGACCGCATCCACACCCTCGACCTCGGCGCCGACGACTACCTGCTCAAGCCCTTCGAACTGCGCGAGCTGCTGGCGCGCATGCGCGCCGTGGTGCGGCGGCGCGACGGCGCCGCCCATTCGGTGATCGGCACCGCCGCGCTCCAGCTCGACCTGACGACCCGCGACGTGATCGTGAACGGCGTGCGCGAAGTCCTGACCGCGCGCGAGTTCGCTCTGCTGCACGCGCTGCTCGAGCGGCCCGGCGCGATCCTGTCGCGCGAGCAGCTCGAGGACCGCATCTACGGCTGGGGCGAGGAGGTCACCAGCAACGCCATCGACGTCCTGATCCACGGCATGCGGCGCAAGCTCGGCGCCGATGCGATACGCAACGTGCGCGGGCTCGGCTGGCGGGTCGTGCCGGCGTGAAGGCGCCCTTCCGGCTCCGGTCGCTGCGCGGACGGCTGCTGCTGTGGCTGGTTGCGCTGCACCTGGTGGCGATCGCGGCCACGGTCTGGTTCTCGTACGTCGCCTACGGCCGGCTGGTCAACAACTTCATGGACGACCAGATGCGCCTCGTGGCCGAATCGCACGCGACCCATCACCGGCCGCCGACCCTGGATGCCACCACCCGCGACGACGCGCTTCGCCGCGGCAGCTTCGCCGTCCAGGTCTGGAGCGCGGACGGCCGCGCGCTGCTCGCCTCCTCCTGGCCCGGGCTGGTCCTGCCGCTGCAGGCCGAGCCGGGTTTCAGCGACGTGCGCCTGGGCCTCGGGAGCGAGGACGCATGGCGCGTCTATACCTCGGAAGGCGGATTGCAGGCGGATGCGCCACGCGTGCAGGTGGTGCAGAACGACGGCTTCCGCCGCAATCGCATCGTTCGACGGGCCCTGTTCGAGAGCCTGCCGATCCTGCTGATGCTGCCCGTCTCGCTGCTGATGCTGCTGTTGATCGTCTCGGCGGCCTCGCGCTCGCTGCGTGCCGTGGCGCGGGACGTGGCCGCGCAGGAGGAGGGCGACATCGCCGAAGTCGCCGTCGCCCGCGTGCCGGAGGAGATCGCGCCGCTGGTGAGCGCCTACAACAGCCTGCTCGGCAGGCTGCGCAAGGCCCTCTCGACGCAGCGCCGCTTCATGCAGGATGCGGCACACGAGTTGCGCACGCCCATGGCCGCCATCGGGCTCCAGATCGAGAACCTGCGCGCCCATGTGCCGGCCGGCGACGCCGGCGAGCGCTTCGCCCAGCTCGAGAGCGGGGTGAAGCGCGCGCAGCATCTCATCGAGCAGTTGCTGCGGCTGTCGCGCCAGGATGCGCCCGCGGCGGCCTCGCGCGGACCGGTCGATGTCGCCATGCTGCTGCGCGACAGCGTGAGTCAGCTGATGGTGCTGGCCGACCAGCGCCGCATCGACGTCGGCTTCGAGGGCCGGATCGTCGCGCTGGTCTCCGCGCCGCCGGCCGAGCTGCGCAGCGTGTTCGACAACCTCATCGACAACGCCGTGCGCTACGCACCGGAGGGCGGGGTGGTCGACGTCTGGCTGCACAGGGTCGACGGCCAGCCGGTGGTCGATGTGCTCGACGACGGCCCGGGCATTCCGGCCGACCAGCTCGAGCGCGTCTTCGACCGCTTCTTCCGGGCCGCGGGCGCGCCGCCCGGAGGCAGCGGACTGGGCCTCGCCATCGCGCAGGCGGCGGCGCTGCGCAACGGCATGCGCATCGCGCTCGCGAACCGGACGGACGGCAGGGGTCTGCGGGCCCGCGTGGTCCTGCCGGGCTCATCCTGAGCTCATTCTTTGCTCATTCCCCGCTCAGTCGGCCTGCCTAGAGTGGCAACAGGCCGCCCGCGCCGCCCTTCGCGTGCTGCGGGACGGCCCCGTGCAACTCCAGGAGATCCCTCATGCATGCTTCCGTCAAGATCCTCGCCTTCGGCGCCATCTCCACCCTGGGTGCCCTCGCCTCGATGACCGCCAGCGCGCAGTCGGACGGGGTCGACTATCGTCCGATGCAGACGAACAACACGGCGCCGAATCCCGAGGTGAGTGCCGGCGCCATGGCCGCGGCGCGACCGACCGGCACGGAGGCCATCGGCGAGTCGACCGCGGCGCCCATGGTCAATTCGCAGCTCACGCGGGCGGAAGTCCGCAAGGGCGCGATCGAGGCCGCGCATCCCTCGAACACCGAGTCGATCGGCCAGTCGACCGGCATGGCCGGCATCACTTCGGGCACGCCGCGCTGATTAGGGGGCGGCGCCAGGCGCTATCCTGCGGTTTCCTTCGCGAAACCCGGGATCCGCCATGCGCCACTTCCGTTCCAGATACGCCGCCTTCCTCAGTGCACTCCTGGGGCTCCTGGCGGCGACCGGCGCCGGCGCGCAGGGGACGGTCAACGCGCTCTGCAGCACCGACGCCGGCTGGTGCGAGGCCGCGGCGGCCGAGTTCAGCCGCGCCACCGGCATCCGGGTGCTGCAGGCGCACAAGGGCACCGGCGAGATCGGCGCCCAGTTGCGCGCCGAGGCCGCCAATCCGAAGACCGACATCTGGTGGGGCGGCACCGGGGATCCGTTCCTGCAGGCGGCCGAGGAGGGCCTGCTCGAACCCTACCGCCCGGCCTACATCAACGACCTGTACGACTGGTCGGTGCGGCAGTACGCGATGTCGGGCAACCGGGTCGGCGGCTTCTACACCAGCGCCATGGGCTTCGGCTTCAACACCGAGGTGCTGAAGAAGAAACATCTGCCCGAGCCGCGCTGCTGGGCCGACCTGGTCAAGCCCGAGTACAAGGGCGAGGTCGAGATGTCGCACCCGGCCACCAGCGGCACCGGCTACACCATCGTCGCCGGCCTGGTGCAGCTGATGGGCGAGGACGCCGCCTTCGACTATCTGAAGAAGCTGCACCGCAACACCAACACCTACACCCGCAGCGGCCAGGCCCAGGCGCCCAACGTGGCCAAGGGCGAGGTGGCGGTCGGCATCAGTTTCATCTTCGGCTTCGACAAGTGGCGCCATGACAAGTACCCGGTCAAGGCGGTGGCGCCGTGCGAGGGCACCGGCTACGAGATCGGCGGCATCGCGCTGGTGAAGGGGGCCCGCAACCGGGCCAACGCGCAGCGCTACTACGACTGGCTCATGAGCCCGGCCGGGCAGGCGATCGGCGCCCAGGCGGGGAGCCTGCAGTCGCCGGCCAACCGGACCTTCAAGCCCGACCCGCGGATCCCGTCGATGGACGGCGTCAAGCTGATCAAGTACGACTTCGAGAAATACGGCCAGGCGGCCGAGCGCAAGCGGCTGATCGATCGCTGGACGCGCGAAGTGGAGTCGCAGCCGCGCTGAGCCCCCACGCTCCCCCACTGCGTGTGGGTTGCTGCCCCCCGAGGGGGCCGCAGGCCGCCTTGGGGCGGCCCGGCGCCGGCCTGGCTGGCCCCCACGCTCCCCCACTCCGTGTGGGTCGCTGCCCCCCGGGGGGGCCGCAGGCCGCCTTGGGGCGGCCCGGCGCCGGCCTAGCTGACCCCCACGCTCCCTCACTTCGTGTACTCGCTGCCCCCCGAGGGGGCCGCAGGCCGCCTTGGGGCGGCCCGGCGCCGGCCTGAGGCCTTGTAAGCCTTTGAAACCGACTCGCCCTTGCGAATCGGTCAAGCTGCCCCAGCTCTTGTAAAGTTGCCGGTTCGCCGAAGGCGAGCCGTTTTCATTTTGATTGCCACTGCGCCATGACCCTTTCCAAGACCAAACTCCCGTTCCAGGCCGAAGTCGCCCAGCTGCTGCACCTGGTGACGCATTCGCTCTACTCGAACAAGGAAATCTTCCTGCGCGAGCTGATCTCGAACGCCTCGGATGCCTGCGACAAGCTTCGCTTCGAAGCCATCGACCAGCCGGCGCTGTTCGAGGACCAGCCCCAGCTCGAGGTGCGCGTCGCCTTCGACGCCGAAGCCAAGACCCTGACCATCACCGACAGCGGCATCGGCATGAGCCAGCAGGAAGCCATCGACCACCTCGGCACCATCGCCAAGAGCGGCACCAGGGAGTTCATGAGCCGGCTCTCGGGCGACCAGAAGGCCGATGCGCAGCTGATCGGCCAGTTCGGCGTCGGCTTCTATTCGGGCTTCATCGTGGCCGACAAGATCACCGTCGAATCGCGCCGCGCCGGCCTGCCGGCCGAGGAGGGCGTGCGCTGGGTCAGCAGCGGCGCCGGCGACTTCGAGGTCGACAGCATCGCGCGGCCGCAGCGCGGCACCAGCGTGACCCTGCACCTGCGCGAAGACGCCGGGGAATACCTCAACGCCTGGAAGCTCAAGTCGATCATCGGCAAGTACTCCGACCACATCTCGCTGCCGATCCTGATGGAGAAGGAAGAGTGGAAGGAGGGCGAGGACAACAAGGGCGGCGCGATGGCCAAGACCGGCGAGTGGGAGCCGGTCAACAAGGCCAACGCGCTCTGGAGCCGGCCGAAGAAGGACATCAGCGACGAGCAGTACGTCGATTTCTACAAGAACATCAGCCACGACTTCGAGGCGCCGCTGGCCTGGAGCCACAACCGGGTCGAGGGCAACACCGAATACACGCAGCTGCTCTACATTCCGGCCAAGGCGCCGATGGACCTGTGGAACCGGGACAAGGGTGCCGGCGTCAAGCTCTACGTCAAGCGCGTCTTCATCATGGACGACGCCGAGGCGCTGCTGCCGAGCTACCTGCGCTTCGTCAAGGGCGTGATCGACTCGGCCGACCTGCCGCTCAACGTCAGCCGCGAGCTGCTGCAGGAAAGCCGCGACGTCAAGGCGATCCGCGAAGGCAGCACCAAGCGCGTGCTCGGCATGCTGGAGGACCTGGCGAAGAAGCAGAAGACCGCCGTCGACAGCATCGAAGGCAAGATCGACGTCGGTTCCGGTGAATCCGTGCCGGCACCCGAGCCGACCGAAGGCGTCACCGACGTGGTCGACAAGAAGGCTGCCGACAGCATGCCCGCCGCCGAAGCCGCGGCCGAGTACGCCGACGAATCGGGCAAGTACGCCAGCTTCTATGCCGAGTTCGGCTCGGTGCTCAAGGAAGGCCTGGGCGAGGACTTCGGCAACCGCGAGCGCATCGCGAAGCTGCTGCGCTTCGCGTCGAGCACCAGCGACACGGTCAGCGTGAGCTTCGCCGACTACAAGTCGCGCATGAAGGACGGCCAGGACGCGATCTACTACATCACGGCCGACACGCTGGCCGGCGCCAGGAACAGCCCGCAGCTCGAGATCTTCAAGAAGAAGGGCATCGAGGTGCTGCTGATGACCGACCGCGTCGACGAGTGGGCGCTGAACTACCTGACGGAGTTCGACGGCACGCCGCTGCAGAGCGTGGCCAAGGGCGCGGTCGACCTGGGCAAGCTGCAGGACGAGGCCGAGAAGAAGGCGGCCGAAGAAGCGGCCGAGTCTTTCAAGCCCTTGCTCGAGCGGCTCAAGGAGGCCCTCAAGGACAAGGCCGAGGACGTGCGCGTGACCACCCGCCTGGTCGATTCGCCGGCCTGCCTGGTGGTGCAGGACGGCGGCATGAGCACCCAGCTCGCGCGCATGCTCAAGCAGGCCGGCCAGCCCGCCCCCGACCTGAAACCGGTGCTCGAGGTCAACGCCGAGCATCCGCTGGTCAGGAAGCTGGAGGGGTCGGCGCACTTCGACGATCTGGCCAACATCCTGTTCGATCAGGCGCTGCTGGCCGAAGGCGGCCTGCCGGCCGACCCCGCCGCCTACGTGCGCCGGGTCAACGCCCTGCTGGTCTGAGGCGCGCGCCGCGCGACGCTGCCATGCCGAGCTACTGGTTGATGAAGTCCGAGCCCGACGAGTGCTCGATCGACGATGCACTGGCCGCCCCGAAGGCGACCGTGCCCTGGACCGGCGTGCGCAGCTACCAGGCGCGCAACTTCATGCGCGATGCGATGGAGGTCGGCGACGGCGTGCTGTTCTATCACTCCAGCTGCCCCGAGCCCGGCATCGTCGGCATCGCGCGCGTGGCCTCGGGCACCCGGCCGGACCCGACGCAGTTCGACCCGGCCTCGCCCTACTTCGACGCGGCGTCCAGGCCCGAGCAGCCGCGCTGGCTGCTGCTGGACGTGCAGGCGCTGCGCAAGACACGGCTGCTGTCGTTGCCGGAACTGCGCGCCACGCCGGCGCTGGCCGACATGCTGGTGCTGCGCAAGGGCAACCGGCTGTCGATCACGCCGGTCGAGGCGCCGCACTGGCGGCTCATCACCGAGCAGTTGCTGGCCTGAAGCAGGCCGGCCGACTTCGAGGAATCGTCAGTGCGGCGGTTCGGCGTCGGGCTCGAAGCACGTGCCCGGCGTCAGCGGCGCATGCCGGTAGCTCGCCGGTGTCCGGCTCAGCTTCACCGGCGCGCCGATGCCGCGGTAGCCGCCTTCCATCTCGACCACCATCTGGCGGTGCTTCGTGTGCGGATGTTCGAGCGCGGCGTCGACCGCCAGCACCGGTGCGGCCGGCACGCCCGCGGCCATCAGTTGGTCGACCAGCTGGCGACCGTCGAAGGCCGCCAGCTGGGCCTCGAGCCGCTGCTTCAGGCCATCGCGGTTCACCGAGCGCGAACCGGCGTCGCGGTAGAGCGGGTCGTCGCTGAGCTCGGGCAGCCCGATCGTGCGGCAGAAGCTCGCGAACTGGCGGTCGTTGCCGACCGCCAGGAAGATCGGGTCGGTGCCGGTCTTGAGCGCATCGTACGGATAGATGTTCGGGTGCGCGTTGCCGGTGCGGCGCGGCGCCCGGCCGTCGAGGAACCAGTTGGCCGCATGCGGATGCAGCAGCGACAGGCCGCTGTCGTACAGCGCCGCCTCGACGAACTGGCCGAGCCCGCTGCGGTTGCGCTCCTGCAGCGCGAGCAGCACGCCGATCACGGCGTTGAGCCCGGTCACCATGTCGACCACCGGCAGCCCGACGCGCAGCGGTCCGCCGTCGGACTCGCCGTTGATGCTCATGATGCCGGTCATGGCCTGCACCGCGGCGTCGTAGCCCGGCAGGGCGCCGAGCGGCCCGTCGGCGCCGAAGCCCGACACGCGGCACCAGATCAGCCGCGGGAAGCGCGTCGACAGCGCGTCGTAGCCGAGGCCCCAGCGCTCCATCGTGCCGGTCTTGAAGTTCTCGATCAGCACGTCGGCCTCGGCCACCAGCGCCAGCAGCGCCTCGCGTCCTTCGTCGCTGCCGAGATCGAGCGCCATGGTGCGCTTGTTGCGGTTCAGGCCGTGGTAGTACGAAGCGACCCCGTCCTTGAAGGGCGGGCCCCAGGTGCGTGTGTCGTCGCCCTGCGGCGGCTCGACCTTGAGCACGTCGGCGCCGTGGTCGCCGAGGATCTGGCCGCAATAGGGGCCGCCGAGGATGCGCGAGATGTCGAGCACGCGGATGCCGGCCAGTGCGCCGGTGTTGACGATGGAGGTCATGTGTCGCTCCTCGGGATCAGTCGAGCTGCGCGCCGGACTTCTTGACCACGTCCTTCCACTTGGCGGTCTCCGACGCGATGAAGCGTCCGAGCTGCTGCGGCGAGCCGTCCGCGGCCGGCTCCAGGCCTTGCGAGGCGAACAGCTGCTTCACCTTCGGCGTCGCCAAGGCGTCGGCGAAGGCCTTGTTGAGCTTCGCGATGGTCTCCGGCGGGGTGCCGGCCGGCGCCACGATGCCGAAGAAGACGCTGACGTCGTAGCCCGTCACGCCCTGTTCGGCCAGCGTCGGCAGATCGGGCAGGGCCTGCGAGCGCTGTGCGGTGGCGATGCCGAGCGCCCGCAGCTTGCCGGCCTTGACGTAGGGCAGCGCGGTGAGCACGTCGGTGAAGCTCATCGACACCTGGCCGCCCAGCAGGTCGTTGAGCGCCGGGCCGGTGCCCTTGTAGGGCACGTGCTGCAGGTCGGTGCCGGCGATGCCGTTGAACAGCACGCCCGCCAGGTGCGACGAGGCGCCGTTGCCCGACGAGGCGTAGCTCAGCTTGCCCGGGTTGGCCTTGGCATAGGCGATCAGCTCGCGCACGTCCTTCGCGGGCACCGCGGGGTTCACCACCAGGATGTTGGGCAGGTGCCCGACCTGGATCACCGGCGCGAAGCTCGTGGTCGGGTCGTAGCTGATCTTGCGATAGAGGCTCGAATTGATGGCCAGCGGCCCCGAGGTGCCGAACAGCAGCGTGTGGCCGTCGGCCGGCGCGCGGGCCACGAAGTCGGCGCCGATGTTGCCGCCGGCACCGGCCCGGTTCTCGACGATCACGGGCTGGCCCAGGTTGCCCTTGATCTCGGCCGCCAGGGTGCGCGCCATGGCGTCGGTGGGCCCGCCCGGCGGGAACGGGATGATCAGCGAGATCGGCTTGGTCGGGAAGGCCTGGGCATGGGCCGTCGACAGCAGAGGCAGCACCGGCAGGGCCGTGACGCCGGCGGCGAGGATGAGGGTCTTGAGCAGTTTCACGTTGTCTCCTGGATCGTTGTTGTGTGGGGTCAGGCGGTGGCGACGTGCTTTTCGATCGCCGTGCTGTGCCATGACGCCGGCACGGCATCCGGCGCCAGCGGATCGCGCGGCAGCACGCGGTGCAGCAGCACGCCCTGCGCCCACTGGACGCGCTGCGCGGACCCGCTGCGCGCGCCTTCCCAGGCCATCGCGATCGCGCTGCAGGTGTGATAGAGGGCCGAGGCCGCCTGGCGCGCCAGGACGTCGCCACCCTCGTGCGCCGCGGTCGCGGCCAGTGCCGCCGCGCGCGCCAGCGCATCGCGCAGCGCCTGCGCGAAGGCCGGCGCCACCGCGGTGTCGTCCAGCAGCGCGCCGAAGTGCGCCTGCAGCGCAGGCAGCGATCCCTCGCGCTTGATGGCGCGGATGACGTCGAGGGCGACGATGTTGCTGGTGCCTTCCCAGATCGAGCCCAGGTGGGCGTCGCGCACCAGCCGCGGGTCGCTCCATTCCTCGATGTAGCCGCAGCCGCCGCGCACTTCCATCGCATCGCCGGTGACCTTGCGGGCGTCGCGGCAGGCGCGGAACTTGATGAGCGGCGTCAGGATGCGCAGCAGCGCGTAGGCGCCTTCTTCGCCGCCGTCCGAGCGCGCCAGCGCCAGTGCGGTCTGGAACACCATGCTGCGGGCCTGCTCGGCCGGCAGCCTGAGCTTGTGCAGCTGCCGCTGCATCAGCGGCATGTCGGCCAGCCGGCGGCCGAAGGCACGGCGTTCGCTGGCGATGTATTCGGCCTCTGCGACCGCGCGGCGCATCAGGCCGGCGGCGCGCACGCCGTTCGACAAGCGCGAGTTGTTGACCATGTCGGCCATCTGCTGGAAGCCGCGGCCTTCCTCGCCCACCAGGTAGGCCACCGCGCCTTCGAGCCGGATCTCGCCGCTGGCCATCGAGCGGGTGCCGAGCTTGTCCTTGAGGCGCAGGATGCGGTAGTGGTTGGCGCTGCCGTCCTCGAGCTGCTTCGGCAGCAGGAACAGCGAGACGCCCTTCATGCCGGCCGGCGCGTCGTCGGCGCGCGCCAGCACCATCGCGAAGTCGGCGTCGGGATTGGAGCAGAACCACTTGTCGCCTTCGAGGCGCCATTGGCCGGCCTCGTCCTTGCGAGCCAGGGTGAGGGTCGCGGCGATGTCGGAACCCGCCGCCTGCTCGGTCATGAACATCGCGCCCTGGGCCAGGGTGTCGAAATCCAGCGACTGGAAGCGCGGCAGGAAGCGCTTCACCAGTTCGGGGCTGCCGAACTTCTTCAGCGTGCGGGCCAGCGAGTCGGTCATCGAGACCGGGCAGCACAGGCCGAACTCGGCCTGCACGAAGAGGTAGGTCAGCACGTACTTGACCAGGGGCGGCATCTTGCCCTTCCAGCCCAGCGTCTCGTCGCGGTGCGACATCGCGGCCAGCCCGAACTCGCTGAGCGCGAGGCGCTCCATCTCGACGTAGGCCGGGTGCTTGGTCACCTTCTGCTGGTCGATGCCGGTGCGGGTGCGCAGCGACAGCGTCGGTGGGTTCTTGTCTGCGGTCTGCGCCAGCTCGTCGAGCCGGCCGCCGGCCAGGGCGCCCAGCCGCTCGAAGTGCGGGCGCATGTGCTGCAGCAGCGCGGGCGGCAGGTAGAGCGCGAGCATCTGCTGCAGCTCGGTGTCGGTGGTGAACAGGTTCTGCCCGTGGCGGTCGGGCACCGGGTGGACGGGGGAGTCAACGCGGGTTGCGGGGGTGCTGGACATGTCTCGTCTCCTTGTCGGTCGCATCTTTCCGCGCTCGACGATGCTTGTCCAATATCAGATATGTCTTGATTGATTTKATTTACCTATTGTGAAAAACTGGCCCGCATGGAACTGCGTCACCTGCGTTATTTCGTCGTGCTGGCCGAGGAACTTCATTTCGGCCGGGCGGCGCGCCGGCTGGCGATTTCGCAGCCGCCGCTGAGCGTCGCCATCCGGCAGCTGGAGGAATCGGTCGGCGCGCGGCTGTTCGATCGCAACAGCAAGGAAGTGCGGCTGACGCCGGCCGGCCAGGCGCTGCAGGCTTCGGCCCGGCTGCTGCTGCGCCAGGCGGAGGAGGCCGCGCTGGAGGCGCACGACGTTGCGCGGGGCTCGGCGGGCCGGCTGCGGATCGGCTTCGTCGGCGCCATGCTCTATCGCGGATTGCCGCAGGCGCTGGCCAAGTTCCAGGCCAGGCATCCGGCGGTGCGCGTCGCGCTGGCCGAGCTCAACTCAGGCGAGCAGATCACCGAGCTGCTGCACGACCGGCTCGACGTCGGCTTCGTCCACACCAGCCGCATGCCCCCGGAGCTGCGCCATGCGCTGCTGGTGTCGGAGCCGTTCGTCGCCTGCCTGCCGGTCGGCCATCGGCTGGCGCGCAGGCGCACGGTGGCCGCCGCGAGCCTTCGCGACGAGCCCTTCGTGCTGTTCTCGCGCAGCGCTTCGCCGGACTACCACGAGCGCATCCTCGCGATCTGCGCCGGTGCCGGCTTCCGGCCCGAGGTGCGCCACGAGGTGCGCCACTGGCTCTCGGTCGTTTCCCTGGTTTCGCAGGGGATGGGCGTGGCGTTGGTGCCGAGTGCATTGCGGCGCGCCGCGCTGCGCGGGGCGGTGTTCCGGCCGCTCGAGGAAGAAGTGCCCGGCTCGGATGCCTATTGCGTCTGGCGCGACGGGCCCGAGAACGCGGTGGTGCAGGGCTTCCTCCGCGCCGTGCGAGCCGACACGCCGCCGCCCGACGATCGGGCGTGATCAGGCGTAGAGCGGCTCCTCGGCCATGGCCTCGCACTGGTCCTGCAGCATCTGGATCTGGCCTTTCCAGTAGTCGCTCGAGCCGAACCACGGGAAGTTGATCGGGAAGATCGGATCTTCCCAGCGCCGCGCCAGCCAGGCGCTGTAGTGGATCAGGCGCAGCGTGCGCAGCGGCTCGACCAGCGCCAGCTCGCGGCGATCGAAGTCGCGGAACTGCTCGTAGCCGTCGAGCAGGCCGCTCAGCTGCCCGGTCTGCTGGGCGCGGTCGCCCGAGAGCAGCATCCACAGATCCTGGACCGCGAAGCCGGTGCGGGCGTCGTCCAGGTCGACGAAGTGCGGGCCGCCGCCGGGGCGGTCGGTCGGCGTCCAGAGGATGTTGCCGGGATGGACGTCGCCATGCACCCGCAGTCTCTTGAGCGCCGGGTCGTTGTCGCCGTCGTGGCCGCTGCCGAGCGCGGTGGCGGCGATCATCTCGAAGGCGGCGTTGCAGGCGGTCTCCCATTCGCGCTGAACGTCGAGCGGCACCATCTGGTGGCCGAGCAGCCAGTCGCGGGAATCGATGCCGAAGGTCTGGAGATCGAGCGCCGGCCGCGCCGTGAAAGGCGTGCGCGCACCGACCGCATGGATGCGGCCGAGGAAGCGGCCGATCCATTCGAGCACCTCGAAATCGTCGAGCTCGGGCGCGCGGCCGCCGCGGTAGGGGCTGACGCTGAAGGCGAAACCGCCGTGATGGTGCAGCGTCCGGCCGCCGACCGCGATCGGGGCCACGGCAGGCACCTCGGCCGCCGCGAGCTCGAGGGCGAAGGCGTGCTCCTCGAGGATCTCGGCCTCGCTCCAGCGGCCCGGCCGGTAGAACTTGACCACCACCGCGCTGCGGTCCTCGAGGTGGACCTGGTAGACGCGGTTCTCGTAGGAGTTGAGCGCCGTGAGGCGGCCGTCGCCGTGCAGGTCGAGCGCCGCGAGCGCATCGAGCACCACGTCGGGCGTGAGGCGGTCGTAGGGATGTGCGGCGGGGGCGGCACCGGGGGGAGGGGAGTTGAAAGGGGGCACATCGACATTGTCGGGCTTCGGCGCGATGGCGCTTGATCTTTGCCCGGCTTGCGCGCACAGCCATGCAAGTTTGTCATTCGAGTCGAACCCTTGGACGAATCTCACCGGCCCTGCTAGCATTTTTCCGGGAGTCGAAAGCCCGAGGGGGCTGCAGAACGGGGAAGGAAAGCCCATGGTCAATTCGTTGATCGCCTACTGCGGTGCCGCCGCGGTCCCAGGCGATGCATGGACGCGCTGGAACCTCGATCCACTGCTGATCGCCGTGCTCGCCGCCCTGGCCTTCGGGGTTGCCCGCGGCCGGACCTCCGACGCTCGGGCCGGCTGGGGCGCGATCGCGCTGATGGCCGTGGTCTTCGTCTCGCCGCTTTGCGCCTTGTCGTCGGCGCTCTTCTCGGTCCGCGTGCTGCACCACGTGATCCTCGTCAGCGCCGTGGCGCCGCTGCTGGCGCTGGCATTCCCGCAGCGGCGCGCCGGTCCGGTGCCGCTGGCGATGCTTGTCGCGGCCCACGCGGTCGTCCTCTGGCTCTGGCACGCGCCGGGCCCCTATGCCTGGGGGCTGGCCAGCGTTCCGGCCTATTGGCTGATGCAGCTCTCCCTGCTTGGCAGCGCCTGGCTCCTGTGGCGGGCGATCCTGTCGCCGGCCACGCCAGCCGGCCTGGCGCTGGTCGCGCTCGCGGTGACGATCGGGCAGATGGGGCTGCTGGGCGCCCTGATCGTCTTCGCGGCGCAGCCGCTCTATCCGGTGCACTTCGCGAGCACCCTGGCCTGGGGCTTCACGCCGCTGGCCGACCAGCAGCTCGCCGGCCTGCTGATGTGGGTGCCGGCGATGCTGCCCTATCTCGCCGTCGGACTCTGGCGCGCCTGGACCAGCCTGCGACCCGCCGAGGCGGCCCTGTGACGACCTTCCTCAAGTTCGTCCATCTGGCCGCGATCGCGGTCTGGTCGGGCGGCCTGCTCGCCTTGCCCTTCCTGTTCTGGCAGCGGCGCGGGCTCGAGGCGGGGGCGGAGCTCGACCGGCTGCACCGGATCGTCCGGCTGGTGTATGTGGAGCTGACTTCGCCGGCGGCCTTCATCGCGATCGGCAGCGGCACGGCGCTGATCTTCCTTCAGGCCACCTTCGAGGAGTGGTTCTCGATCAAGATGGTGCTGGTCGGCATCATGGCCATGCTGCACGTGGTGGCTGGTCTGGTGGTGCACCAGTTGTTCTCGCCCAAGGGGACCTTCGGGCGCTTCTCGTTCGTCGCGCTGTCAGGCACCTACGCGGTCTTGATCGTCGCCATCCTGTGGGTGGTGCTGGCCAAGCCGCAGATCGACTCGAACCAGTTCGCCGCCCACCTGTTCGAGCCCGGCGCGCTCTCACGCCTGTGGCATCAGTCCTTCGGCGACACCAGGATGCCGATGCCATGATCGAACACCAGCTTGCCCCCGTGCCAACCGGCGAAGCCCACCATGATCGAGGCCAGGACCGAGAGCACCAGTCCGTGCGGCAGCACGGAGGCCGGATCGGTCAGGCGCAGGCCCCAGCTGGCGCCGGCGATGGCCACCAGCGTCATCGCGGCGATGGCGTGCGACCAGCTGGCTTCGTGCAGGCGGATGCCGCGCACCAGCAGCAGCTCGCCGGTGCCGACCAGGCTGGCGGCGACGCCGCTCCAGAACGCCATGCCGGCCGCCCAGAGGCCTGCACGCAGCCAGAACACATCGCCCGACCACCAGTAGAAGACATCGACGCCGAGTGTCGCGACCACGAATGCGACCGGGAAATGCACCAGCATCACGTGCAAGGGATGACCGACCAGCGCCACCGCCGAGCCGACATCGAGTCGCTGCAGTTCCAGCAGCACCTGGCTCTGGGGTGGCGTCGGGTCGCCCTTGTCGGCCATGGTTCTTCTCCTTGGCCGCGGCGGCAGCCGATCAGCGGATATCGTAGCGTCTTGCGCGCATCGCTCCAAGCCGGATCGTTGGCGGCATTGACCGGTTGCAGCGGACCGCTGTCGACGCTCGATCCTTCGGGGCCGGCCGCGGCCTCGATCGCAACGATGTGGTGGGTGATGCTGATCGGCTCGGCCCTTCTGTTCCTGCTCGTCGTCGGCATCTTCATCCTGGTGATCAGGCGGCCGGGCTGGGGCTCGAGCGTCTCGCCGACGCGCTGGATCGTGCTCGGCGGCCTGGTGCTGCCGGCCTTCGTGCTGCTGCCGCTGCTGGCCTACGGCCTGGTCACCGGCGAGCGCCTGTTGCCGCTCGCCGGCAGCGCGCCGCCGCAGCGCATCGAGGCGATCGCGTCGCAGTGGACCTGGACCTTTCGCTATCCCGAGCACGGCGGCGTCGAGACCCGCAACGTGCTGCTGCTGCCGGTCGGCAAGCCGGTCGACATGGTCGTGACGAGCAAGGACGTGATCCACGCCTTCTGGGTGCCGCGCTTCGCCGGCAAGATCGATGCGGTGCCGGGCAGGGTCAACCGGCTGCGCATCCAGGCCGATCAACCCGGCCGCTACGAAGGAACCTGCGACGAGTTCTGCGGCCTCGGCCACACGGGCATGCGCTTCGCGGTCATCGTCCATCGTCCGGAGGACTTTTCCGCCGCAATGACGCAGGCACTTGCAGCACCGGAGGCCAGGAAATGAGCGCCGCGACGGGCCGCCCCGAGCAAGCTCGCACCGCAGTGCGAAGCACGGAGGTTTCCTTATGACCGGACCCGTCGACCCGCGGCCGGAAGGCGCCCGCGCCCTGCGGCTGCACCGGCAGCTGAACAAGATCTGGGCCACCGGGCCGGGATGGCAGCGGCTGGCCGCGGTCAATCATTCGGTGATCGGCCTGCGGATGTTCATCACGTCCTTCGCCTTCTTCCTGATCGCCGGCCTGCTGGGCATGCTGACCCGCGTGCAGCTCGCCACGCCGCATTCGCTGTTCCTCGATCCCGAGACCTACAACCAGGTCTTCTCGGTGCACGGGTCGATGATGCTGTTCCTGTTCGCGATCCCGATGGTGGAGAGCTTCGCGGTCTACCTGACGCCGAAGATCCTCGGCACGCGGGATTTCGCATTCCCCCGGCTGACCGCCTACGGCTACTGGTGCTACCTCTTCGGGGCCTCGATCGTGACCGTATCGCTGATCCTGGGCGTGGCGCCCAACGGCGGCTGGTTCATGTACACGCCGCTGAGCTCCAACGTCTACACCCCGGGCGTGAATGCCGACGTCTGGCTGCTCGGCATCACCTTCGTCGAGATCTCGGCGCTGTCGCTGGCCATCGAGATCACTGTCTCGGTGCTGAAGATGCGCGCGCCGGGCATGTCGCTCGACCGGATGCCGATCTTCGGCTGGTACATCCTCGTCACGGCGATGATGATGCTGGTCGCCTTTCCGCCGCTGATCCTGGCCTCGATCCTGCTGGAACTCGAACGCGCCTTCGGCCTGCCCTTCTTCGACCCGACGCGCGGCGGCGACGCGCTGCTGTGGCAGCACCTGTTCTGGCTGTTCGGCCATCCGGACGTCTACATCATCTTCCTGCCGATGGCAGGCGTGCTGTCGACCCTCATTCCGGTCTTCGCCAACCGGAAGCTGGTCGGCTACCGGGCCATCGTCGTGGCCATCATCGCGCTGGCCTTCCTGAGCTTCGGCATCTGGGTGCACCACATGTTCGCGGTGGGCATCCCGCATCTGGCGCTGGCCTTCTTCTCGGCCGGCTCGGCGATCGTCTCGGTGCCGACGGCCGTGCAGGTCTTCGCCTGGCTGGCGACGCTGTCGCACGGCAAGCCGCGCTGGGACGTGCCGATGCTCTACGTCTTCGGCTTCTTCTTCGTCTTCGCGATGGGCGGGCTCACCGGCGTGATGCTCGCGATGGTGCCCTTCGACTGGCAGGCGCACGACACCTATTTCGTGGTCGCCCACATGCACTACGTGGTGGCCGGCGCGCTGGCCTTCCCGATGGTCGCCGCGCTCTACTACTGGCTGCCCCTGCTGACCGGGCGCGCCGCGGTGCAGCGCCTGTCGGTGCCGGCGTTCTGGCTGATCTTCGTCGGCTTCAACATGACCTTCTTCATGATGCACCTGACCGGCCTGCTCGGCATGCCGCGGCGGGTCTACACCTACCGTGGCGACGAAGGCTGGAACTGGCTCAACCTGCTGTCCTCGGTGGGCAGCTTCGTGATGACCATCGGCTTCGGATTGCTGATCATCGACCTGGTGGTGCAGCTGCGCCATGGGCGCCGCGTCCGGCGCGATCCATGGCGGGCCCAGACCTTCGAATGGGCGATGCCGATCCCGCCGGCGCCGTATGCCTTCGCGTCGATACCGCATGTCGGTCCGCAGACCGAGGGTGTGCCGAAGGCCGAGCTCGCGCTGTCGCTGGCGCGTGGCGAAGGCTACCTGGGCTCGACGCGCAACGGCTGGCAGGAGGCGCTGGGCGTGCACATCACGAGCGGCAAGGCCGAGCAGCTGATCGTGCTGCCGAACCCGACCTACCTGCCGCTGGTCACGGCGATCTTCACGGGCGGTGCCGTGCTGGGTTTCCTGTTCAAGGCCTATTGGGTGTCGCTGGCTCTGGCGCTGGTCACCTTCGGCCTGTTCGTCTTCGCGGGGCGGCGCGCCGGCCTGCCGCGCGACTATGGTCCGCTGCCGGTCGGGCTGGGCGTTGCCGTGCCGCCGCACACCGAGGCCGCGAGCTCGCCGTCCTGGCTGTCGCTGGTCTGCGCCCTGGTGGCCAATGGCACGCTGTTCACGTCGCTGGTGTTCGGTACCTTCTATCTCTGGCTGGCCGGTGGCGACTGGCAGAAGATGCCGCCGCCCGAGCCGAGCCGGCTGCTGGCCTTCGGCGCCATCGCCTGCCTGGTCGTCGCGGCGGTGGCCGCGCGCGGCTCGCTCAAGGCGGTGATGGCCGGCGGCAAGGCATCGGGCTGGATGGGCCTGGTCGCTGTCGCGCTGATCGCTGCCGTCGCGGCGCTGGTGCAGCTGATCATGGGCGTCACGCCGCATCCGCGCGCGCACGCGCTCGGGGCCACCGCTGCGGTGCTGCTGGGCTACGTGAGCCTGCATGCCGCTGTCGGGCTGCTGTTTCTCATCAGCAACTTCCAGCGCATCCGCGGCGGCTACATCTCGCAGCGGCGCTTCACCGACCTGCGCCTGACGCGGCTGTGGATCGACTACACGCTGGTGACGGGCGTCATCGCGCTGGGCCTGGTGCTCGCGCTGCCGTCGCTGGTGACGGTCCTGGGAGCTCGGCCATGAATGCGGCAGCGACGACCGTCCCACCCCGGCGTGCCTGGTGGCTCGCCGCCGCGTTCATCGTCTGGTGCATCGCCCTGTCGGCGCTGTATGCGATCCACGCCATCGGCTGCGCGTTCGGCTGGTCGGCGGCCTCGCTGCGCTGGACCCTGGTCCTGGTCTTCATCGCGCACCTGGCCGTGATCGGCTGGATGTGGCTCAAGTTCGCCAGGGCCGCGCCCGACCCCGGGTCCGGCGACACCGCAAGCTTCCTGCACGACGCGATCGTCTGGACCACCCTCGCTGCCTTTGCGAGCGGCGTGCTCGCGCTCGGTCCGTCGCTGCTGCTCACGTCATGCATCTGATTCCAAGCGAACCCAACCGGGGTGAGCCATGAGCCGCCGGGCCGCTCCCAAGGCGAATACCGCAGCGCTGCTGCGCGGAGGTACGCCGATGAGCTCCCGCGATGCCGTCCGAAAGGCCGTCTGGGCCGCGATCTACCTGCTCTTCATCCTGGCCCCGCTGCTGGCACTGCTGACCGGCGCGCTGCCGCCCAGCCGCGGCTTCTGGACCGAATTCTCGGTGGCGCTCGGCTACACCGGCCTTGCGATGATGGGCCTGCAGTTCGGCCTCACGGCGCGCTTCCGGTACGTGACCGATCCGTGGGGCGAGGACGTCATCTACCATTTCCACCGCCGCGTCTCGCTGATCGCGGTCGGGCTGGTGGTGGTGCACCCGACGATCCTGCTGGCCACCGGTTCGGACAAGATGGCGATGCCCGACTCCCTGGCCGAGGTGCCGCTGGGCGCCGTCTTTGCGGTGCTGTCGCTCGGCGCGTTGGTCCTCCTGGTGGTGATGGCGCTCTGGCGCACGCGGCTGAAGATCAGCTACGAGTTCTGGCACGCGACCCACATCCTGCTCGCGCTCGCCGCGGTCGGCGGCGGCCTGCTGCACATGGTGGGCTGGGGCTTCTATCTGGTCGATCCGGTGAAGCGCGCGCTGTGGATCGGCATGACGATCTTCTGGATTGCGCTGCTGCTGTACGTGCGCATCGTGAAGCCGCTGTTCATGCTGCGCCGGCCCTACCGCGTGGCCGAGGTGCGGGCCGAGCGCGGCGACACGACGACGCTGGTGATGCGGCCCGAGGGCCACGCGGGCTTCCGCTTCCGGCCCGGCCAGTTCGGCTGGCTGACGCTCTGGGGCAACCCGTTCAAGATCACCGGCCATCCGTTCTCGTTCTCGTCGAGCGCCGAGGCGGCCGACGGGCGCGTCGAGATGACGATCCGCAACCTCGGCGATTTCACCCGCGGCATCGCGAAGGTGCCGGTGGGCCGGCGCGTCTACCTCGACGGGCCGTACGGCGCCTTCACCATCGGCAACCCGGCCGACATGCACGTGCTGATCGCGGGCGGCATCGGCATCACGCCGATGATGAGCATGATCCGCACGCTGGCCGATCGCGGCGACAGGCGGCCGCTGATCCTGCTCTATGGCGGCAAGGACTGGGAGTCGCTGACTTTCCGCGAGGAACTGGATGCGCTGGCGAAGCGGATCGATCTCAGCGTGGTCTATGTGCTGTCGCAGCCGCCGGAAGGCTGGACCGGCGAGAGCGGCTACATCGACGCCGCGTTGTTCAAGCGGCATCTGCCGCCGGGCTACGCCGACCACGAGTACTTCATCTGCGGCCCGAACGTGATGATGGACGCGATCGAGGCGGCACTCGGCGAAATGAAGGTGCCGCTCGCCAAGTACCATTCGGAGCGCTACAGCTTCGTCTAGGAGGTTTCGATGCGCCGCTTGTTTGCCGATCGACTGGTTCTGGCCACCGGGGTCATCGTGGTCCTGGTGGCGATGGTGTTTGCGCTCTGGCGCGTGAGCGCCTGAATGGGGAACTCCTCCAAGATGGCGGCCCCGGCGCACGACGGACCGACGGGGCGCCATGAGTGAATTTGCCGACGAGCTGCATGAGGTCTTCGAACGTTTCGGTCGGATCTCGCTGCGGCGAATGTTCGGTGGCCATGGCGTGTTTCATGACGGCCGCATGTTCGGCCTGGTCATCGGCGACCGTCTCTACCTCAAGGCGGACGACCAGACGGTGGCCTTCTTCGACGCCCGGAAATTGGTGCCTTTCGAATACATGCGCCAGGGCAAGACCGCGCGCCTCTCCTACTACGAAGCTCCGCCCGAGCTGTTCGAGGATCGAGACGAAGCGGCGCTCTGGGCCCGCCGGGCCTGGGAGGCTGTGCTGCGGGCAGGTCCGCCCAAGCGCAAGTCGCCAAAAAGAAGAACCCGCCGGAGCGGGTAAAGGTCGAGGTAGTTCGCCACGACGCCGGCCAGCGGTGCGCGCTGCTGTTGGGCTCCTTGTGATCGACCGAAATCAGCGCCCGCTGGATGCCGAGCGGCAGGCTCAAGCGCTCGGCTTCAGCAGCACCTTGATCGAATCCATGGAATCCGCCAGCCTGATCGCCGTGTCCCACTCTGACAACGCGAAGCTGTGGGTCACGATGCCCGCCGAGCTCACCAGGCCGCGCGCGAGCAGGTCGATCGCGATCGGATAGCAGTCGCCGCTCAGATGGGCGCCGCGCAGGTCCAGTTCCTTCTCTTCGCCGATGATCGACCAATCGACCGTGGTGTCGCGCCCGAACACGCTGAACTCGACGAAGCGGCCGCGCTTGCGGATCATGTTCAGGCCCTGAATGACGCCGGCCGGCGCGCCAGTCGTTTCGATGTAGACGTCGCAGCCGTAGTTGTCGGTCAGTGCGCGCACGACGGCCTCGGCACCTTCCTGGCCTGGATGGATCACGACATCGGCACCGAAGCCCCGCGCCAGCTCGAGGCGTTCGTCGACCATGTCGATCACGATCAGCTTCTTCGGCGTCTTGAGGCGGGCCACCTGCACCATCAGCAGCCCCAGGGTGCCGGCGCCCGCGATCACGACCACGTCGTCGAGCTGGATGTCGGCCCGGTTGACCGCGTGGATCGCGCACGACAAGGGCTCGGTCACCGAGGCATCCTCGAAGGAGATGTGATCGGGAATCTTGTGGATCACCGCGCGCTTCGACAATCGCATGTAGTCCGCCATGCCGCCGTCCGCCACCTGCCGTTGAAAGCCGTGGACGTCGTGCACTTCGCACATCCAGCGCAAGCCCGTCTTGCAGTAGCGGCAGCGCGTGCAGGGCACGATCTGCTCGGCGATGACGCGGTCGCCGATCGCGACGCCATGGTGCGCGTCGGCGCCCGGACCGAGCTCGACCACGTGGCCCCAGAACTCATGGCCGGGAATGACCGGCGGCTTGACGTAGGCCGGCTTGTTCTTCTGCGGGTCGCCCCAGAAGCGGGCCGCGCCCGCGTGGCATTTGCAGTCGCTGGCGCAGATGCCGCAGGCGGCGATCCGGATCACTGCTTCGTCGATGCCGGCGGCGGGTCGCTTGACGCGCTCGAGCCGGTAGTCCTGGGGTGCGTGGCACACCACCGCCAGCATGTCCTGGTCGTGAAATTTCATCGCTGTCTCCTCTCTGGATTGCCTGTCACTGGGCGGTGTAGCCGCCGTCGATCAGGATGTTTTCTCCGGTCACCATGGCCGAGGCATCGCTCGACAGGAACAAGATCAGGCCGGCGATCTCGTCGGGCCTGGCGAAGCGCCCGACCGGGAGCCGCGCCCGCATGGCGATGCCCGGGTCACCGTCCCAGGCCTGCCGGCCCAGCGCGGTGTCGACCACCGTGGGCGAGATCGCGTTGACCGTGATGCCGTAGGGTGCCCACTCGAGCGCCAGCACCCGGGTCAGCCCGACCAGCGCGGCCTTGCTGGCGCAGTAGGCCGCGTGGCGGTCCAGCGCCACCACGCTGGCCTGCGAGGCCAGATTGATGATGCGTCCGTAGCGCCTCTGCTTCATGCCGCAGCCGACGGCTTGCGCGAGCAGCAAAGGGGCCTTGAGGTTCACGGCCATCGTCCTGTCCCATGCCGCTGCGGACAGATCCTCGGCCTTGTCGAGCAGCGCGATGCCGGCGTTGTTGACCAGGATGTCGACGGCGCCGAAGCGGTCGTGCGCCTGGGCGATGGCTTCGGCGATCGCGTCAGGATCCTCCAGGTCGACCTGGCAGGCCAGATGGCGATCGAGTCCGCCTTCGAGATCGGCCGCCACGCCGAGCACCTCGGGCCGAAGGTCCAGCAGCGCGAGCCGGGCGCCGCAGCGCGACAGCAGCTCTGCGGCCGCCAGGCCGATGCCGCTGGCTGCGCCCGTGACCACCGCCGCCTGCCCGGAAAGATCGAAGCCGTGGGTCCACTGCGAATGCATGGCCGTCCCCTGGTGCGTCACTGCGGCTTGACCTTCTTGAGGAACGCCTGCGCGTTGGCTGGCGTGATCTCGGTCCACGGGACCGTGTACGACTTCGCCGTGCCATCGCCCCAGGGCATCCGGTCGGCGTATTCGGTCCAGATCGGGGAGCGCGGCTGGTATGAAGGCCCTTTCATCGCGCGCAGCGCCACGTCCATCGCGCCTTGCGCCTGCGCTTGCGCGTCCTGGAAGTTGGTCGTCATCTCGCCGCGCTGCACCGCGCCGATGGCCGCGGCGATGCCGTCGACCCCGACCACGGGAATCTTCGCGATGTCCATGCCCTTGGACTTGATCGCCTGCACCGCGCCCAGCGCTTCGTCGTCGTTCTGCGCGATGACGCCGTTGATCTTGCCGGGGAAGGCGGTCAGCCAGTTCTCCATCAGCGACATCGATTCGGCGCGCGACCAATTGCCGGTCTTGCGGGCCAGCACCTTGACCTCGGGATGCTTCGCCAGCACTTCGTCGTTGCCCCTGGCACGCTCGATCTGCGCCGACTGGCCGATCGGGCCCTCGATGACGACGATGTTGCCCTTGCCGCCGATCTTCTTCATGAGTGCCTCCGCTTCCATGCGGCCGGCGACGACGTCGTCGTTGCCGACATAGGAGGTCAGCACATCGCCGGACACGCGGGTGTTGGAGCCGACGACCGGGATGCCGGCCTTGATCGCCTTCTGCACCGGCGCGGCGCCGGCCTTCAGGTCGATCGGCACAAAGATGATCGCGTCGTACTTCTGCGTGATCATGGTGTCGAACTGGTTGCTTTGCGTGAGGGCGTCGTAGTTGCCGTCGAAGATCGTGACCTTGACGGAGCCATCCATCACGGACGGGTGGGCCTTCAGTTGCGCGCTCCACATCTGCATGAATTCGCCCTTGAGGCCGTAGATGGCGGCACCGACGCGCAGGGGCTTGTCCTGCGCGTGGGCCGTTGCCGCGCTCGCGAGCGTCACGGCCAGTGCCACGGCCGATGCCAGAGTCTTCAGTCGCTTCATGGTTGTCTCCCTTGGTGAAAAAACGCCTACGTGTTCTTCTTGCGCGAGGTGTCGAGCAGCACGGCGCCGACGATGATCACGCCCTTGATCACCTGCTGGTAGTAAGACGAGACACCCAGCAGGTTCAAGCCGTTGTTGATGACGCCGATCAGCAGCGCGCCGAGCAGCGTGCCCGCCAGCGATCCGGTGCCGCCCGAAAGACTGGTGCCGCCGATGACCACCGCGGCGATCGCGTCGAGCTCGTACGAGACGCCGGCCTGGGGCAGCGCGGCCGTGGTTCTGGCGGCGAGCAGGATGCCGGCCAGTCCGGCCAGCAGCCCGCTCACCGCGTAGACCGCGAACACCACCTTGCGGGTGCCGATGCCGCTGGTCTTGGCGCTCTTCACGTTGCCGCCGACCGCATAGATGTAGCGCCCGTAGATGGTGTAGCGCAGCACGAACCAGAAGACGCCGATGACCGCCGCGAAGATGAGGATCGGCAAAGGCACGCCGCCGACGCGGGCGTCGCCGATCGCGAGGAAGGCGGGCGGCAGGTCGGAGACCGGCATGCCGTCGTTGAAGATGTAGGTGAAGCCGCGCGCCGCGCTGAGCATGCCCAGCGTCGCGACGAAGGGCGGCACGGAGAAGTGTGCGATGAGCAGGCCATTGACTGCGCCCAGCGACAGGCCGACCCCGAGCCCCGCGAGGACGCTGGCGGTCACGCCATAGGAGCCGCCGCTCGCGACCAGCCAGGCGCTGACGATGCCCGAGAAGGCCAGGATGGCGCCGACCGACAGGTCGATGCCGCCGGTGAGCACCACGTAGGTCATGCCGACGGCCAGGATGCCGTTGATGGAGGTCTGGCGCAGGATGTCGGCCCAGTTGCCCCAGGTCATGAAGAACTCGTTGGCGAAGGACAGTGCGATGCAGACCCCGAGCAGGGCGGCGAGGATGCCGTAGCGGGCGTAGAGCTCGCGCACGTTCGGCGCATCGCGGCTGGCGCCGGTGGGCAAGGAGAGGGTGTTGTGGGTCATCACGAGGCCAGGTGAAGCAGTTGCTCTTGAGTGGCGTGGTCGGCGTCGACGACGGCAACCAGGCAACCCGCCTTGAAGATCGCGATCCGATCACTGACGTCCAGGACTTCCTGCGCCTCCGACGACACCAGCAGCACCGCGCCGCCGGACTGTGYGAACGCGTCCAGCAGGCGATAGACCTCCTGCTTGGCGCCTTCGTCGATGCCCCGGGTCGGCTCGTCGCACATCAGGCACATCGGCGCGGTCGAGAAGCAGCGCGCGAGCACCACCTTCTGCTGATTGCCTCCGCTCATGGACGAGACCGGCAGCTCGGTCGAGCGGGTCTTCATGCGCATGCGCTCGACCATCGTCGTCACCAGCTTGCGGGCTTCGCCGGTGTGGACCAGCGACAGCGTCGTCATGCGCCGGTAAGCCGACAGCGCGATGTTCATGGCGATTGAGCTGGTCAGGACGAGCCCGGTCTCCTTGCGGTCCTCGGTGACCAGGGAGAGCCCGGCCGCGATGCTGCGCGAAGGGCTTCCCGTCGCGAGCCTCCTGCTGCATAGCTTGATCTCGCCATGCTGCAGCTTGCTCAGGCCGTAGATGCAGTTGAGGAACTCGCTGCGTCCCGCGCCCATCAGGCCGTAGATCCCCAGCACCTCGTTCTTGTGGACGGTCAGCGAGATGTCCGAGAACTCTCCGCGGCGCCCCAGCGCGATGGTCTGGAGCACCGGCGCGCCGGGCGCGCGGCGCGCCTTCTCGGCCGGCTTCAGCGTCCGGCCGACGATGGTGCTGACCAGGTGGTTGCGGTCGATGTCGCCGATCAGGCCGCTCTCGACGAAGGCGCCGTCGCGGAACACCGTGTAGCGATCGGCGATGCGGAAGATCTCCGACAGCCGATGCGATACGTAGACGATGCCGGCGCCATGGGCGGTGAGGCTGCGAATGGCATCGAACAGCACCTCGGTCTCGCGCTCGCCGATGGCCGAGGTCGGCTCGTCCATGATGATGATCTCGCTGTCGTGGCTGAAGGCCTTGGCGATCTCGACCAACTGGGTTTGCGCAAGGCTCAGACGTTGCATCGGCGCGCGCGGGTCGATGTCGAAGGCCAGGCGATCCATCAACGCGCCGGCGATCGCGAAGAGGCGCGCGTAGTCCACGACGACGCCGAGGCGCCGGGGCTCGCGGCCGAGATAGATGTTCTCGGCGACGCTCATGCCCGGAATCGGCGAGAGCTCCTGCGTGATGATCGAGATGCGCGCGCGCAGGGCGTCGTCGGGTCCCTGGAAGTCGACCAGCTGGTCCCTGACCCGGACGCTGCCGCCGTCCCGCCGCAGKATGCCCATGAGGATGTTGAGGAAGGTCGACTTGCCCGCGCCGTTGCCGCCGCACAGGGCGTGGACGCTGCCCCGTTCCAGCGTGAGGCGGCCGTCGATGAGGGCCGGTACACCGCCGAAGCGCTTGGCAACCCCGTCGGCCTTGAGCAGGGGGGTGTTCATGGGGCGTCCGCCTGCGCGGCGCGGATGCCGGCCACCTTGTTGGCCGAGATGGCCATGCCGATGCCGGTTCCGCAGAGCAGGATCGCGCGCTCATGCTTGCCGTTGGCGACCGCTTCGGCGACCGCGATGCCGATGTCCGGGTAGAGCGCGTCTTCCTCACCGTGGGTGCCGAAGTCGGTGAGTTGATGGCCTTGCGCGCGCAGGTGCGCCATCAGCAAGGTCTTGAGCCCCGAAGCCGCGCCGTCGCAGCCGATCGCCACATTCATTTTTCTTGTCTCCCTGGTCGCTCGACCGTGATCGATGGATGGGTGCGAGCGAAATGGAGTATTGCTTTCTTTGATCTATTGTCAATACGTGGATCAAATGATCATTGAAATTTATAAAGATAGACGAATATTTACCTTGGTATCTAGAGAAATGCCGATGAAATAGAGAATTAGTCTGACATGTCCTTGTTTTGAAATGATCATTTGTGCAACTAATGACTCTTTGATCAAGATGGTGCCTGGAATTCGCCGCTTCGGCACAAACAAAGGGCCACATGGCCGGCAGCCGTATCGTCAATGACCCGGATCTCGTCGTCGACGACATGCTCCTCGGGGGGCTGGCGGCGCACCGTCGCGCAGTGCGTGCGTTGCGTGACAACCCCAGAGTCGTCCACCGACGCGAACTGCCGGAGCCCGGAAAGGAAACGATGACGTGGCTTCAGCGCCGCGCGGCGACGAGGGCCGGGGCCAAGGCCAACTTCGTCATCGCGCCCGGAACGGGCGCCGCCGCCAAGCTGCTTCAGCGGGTGGAAGCAAAGGGCGTCGAGGTTTTGCTCACTTGACAGCCTGGGGGCGCTGGTCGGTCGCCGACTCGGCCAGCGAAAGGATGTGGCCCACGCGAGGATCCCCCCGACCCGCCAGAACTTCGTTGTAGGCCGCTTGCACTTCGGCCGCGCCCTGGTGCCGCGCGACCCGCAGCCAGGGTGCCTGCGCATCCCCGACCCGCGCAATGAATGCATGCCACGCCTGGACCATCCGCTGCCCGAAGGCCTCGCCACCCCACTCGGCGGTCCGCTTCTTGATCTGCGCCGGCGCGAAGAAGAGGGTCGCGCGAGGCCCCGGCAGATCCTTGCCGGACCCGCTGGCCGCCAGCTGGTCGACGTGCGTGCCGCCGATCGACGCGCTGTGCTTCAGGTTCGCGAAGCGGGTATGGATCGCGCGCCGCAGCGCTGCGTTGCCGGCGAAGTCCACATAGACGCAAGGCGTGTCGGCCGCAACCTGGTCCAGTTCTTCGTAGGCCAGCACCCGGTGGTAGCAGCCCAGGCTTTCGCAGAAGGCCTTGTTGGCGGCCGAGGTCAGGCCGATCACCTCGATCCCTTCGCGCTGCGCCAGCTGGAAAGCGGTGCCGTAGGCCGTCTTGCTCGACGCGCTGGACAGCAGCGCGGCACCCGGACGGGCGCCGAAGAAATCGTTGTCGTCGAGAAAGTCGTCGATCAGCCACGAGGTAATGAACAGCGGCCGCAGCAGCGCCTGGATGTCCTCGGTGCCCGCCGTGTAGAGCGGATCGGACTTGCAGCGGAAGTACTGGTTGTAGACCGCGGGCAGGGCGCTGCGGTGCGCCGCGGCGTCGGTGAAGCGTTCGGGCGAGAGCCGTGAGGGCGTCAGCACCACGGCCGAGGCCATCGGGAAGTAGCCGTACAGCCGCTCGCCCACCGCGACCCCCGGATGCAGCGAGTGCGACACGGTCGCGAAACCCCACACCGGGATGCTGCCCCAGCCCTCCTCGCCGCTCGGGAAGAACTGCCAGTAGCTCATCGCCTCGCCGAAGGCGGCATAGGTGATGTTGTTCGAGGTCAGCGCGAAGTGCTCGATGCGCACGCGCACCTGGCCGTCGCCCAGCCGCTCGTCGGCGCTGCTGCGCAGGCGGGTGGAAGACAGGTCGTCCTTGCGGATCAGCAATTGTTCTGTGCTCATCCAGAAACATTAGCGCAGACCTGCGTCGAGCGCATGAAGAAAAGCCCGGCCGCCGTCGCGCAGGCGACGCCGGGCCGGGCTGGCGCTATCGGTCGATCAGGCGATCGACAGTTCGACGTCGATGTTGCCGCGGGTGGCGTTCGAGTACGGGCAGACCTGGTGCGCGGTGTCGACCAGCAGCTTCTTCTGCGCGTCGTCGAGGCCCGGCAGCGTGATCGCGAGCTTGACCGCGATGCCGTAGGCCTTGCCTTCGTTGATCGGGCCGAGCGAAACGCTGGAGTCGATGGCGACGTCGTCCGGCACCTTGACGCTGATCTTCGGACCGACGGCCTTCATGGCGCCGATGAAGCAGGCGGCGTAGCCGACCGCGAACAGTTGCTCGGGGTTGGTGCCCGGCTTGCCCGAGCCGGGCGGGCTGAGCTTGACGTCGATCGCGCCGTCGCTGGACTTGCCGGCGCCGTCGCGGCCGCCGATGGTGTGGGCTTGGGCGGTGTAGAGAACCTTGTCGAGCTTGGTGGTCATGGTGATTCCTTTGCAGTGGTGGTGGAGGGAGGAGGGAAAACGGAATGGGGATGAGAGGCTCAGTCCGCCGCCGGGCCGCCCCAAGGCGGACTGGGCCCCCTCGGGGGGCAGCGAGTACACGAAGTGACGGAGCGTGGGGGCTTGTTCATGCGGCCTTCTTGATGCGGTCGCGCAAGGACTGGATCTGCTGAGTCAGCGAAATGAGTTCGGGCACCGAGCACTCCGAGGCGGAAATCAGGCAGCCCGGCACGTCGGCGGCGCGCGCCTTGAGCTTTCGCCCCACGGCCGTGAGATTCACATGCACGCGGCGCTCGTCGGCGACGTCGCGGATGCGCGCCACCAGGCCATTGGCCTCGAGCCGCTTGAGCAGCGGCGTCAGCGTGCCCGAGTCGAGCGACAGCCGCTCGCCGACTTCGGACACCGTGAGCCCGTCGTGCTCCCACAGCACCAGCAGCACCAGGTACTGTGGGTAGGTGAGGCCGAGCTTCTCGAGCAGTGGCTTGTAGAGCCGCGTCATCGCGAGCGAGGCCGAATAGACCGCGAAGCAGAGCTGGTTGTCCAGCTTCAGCAGGTCGTCGGCGGGGATCGTTGCGGCGGGCATGGAGCGAATTGTAGCGAGCAATTAAATTGCGCACAATATAATTCGGACTGCAGGGTCTTTCCCTGCTGCGGCCTCCGTCATGGGGGCCGCAGCCGATGCATCAACGGCCGCTGAAGCGCGCGGGCCGGCGTTCGACGAAGGAGCGCACGCCTTCGGCCGCATCCTCGCTGTTCGCGAGGCGCTGCTGCACCGGGATGAACTCCTCGACCGCCGCCAGCGGCCCCTGTTCGATCGCCTTGATGACGTTGAGCCGGGTCGCGACCACCGCCAGCGGCGCCTGGGCCGCGATCCGATGCGCGATGCGCAGCGCCTCGTCGAACTCCTGGCCGGCCGGCACCACCCGCTGCACGAAGTTGAGGCGGAAGGCCTCGGCACTGTCGAACTCGTCGGCCGTGAGCAGGTGCAGCATCGCGTTGCCGAGGCCCGCGCGCTCGGCCATCCGTAGCGTCGCGCCGCCGGTGGCCATGATGCCGCGCTGCACCTCCATCTGCGAGAAGCGGCAGTTGTCGGCCGCCACCACGATGTCGGCGCCGAGCATCAGCTCGATGCCGACCGTGAAGCAGATGCCCTTGACCGCCACCACCATCGGCTTGGTGCGCCGGCGGTAGCCGGCCATGCCGAAGTCGTGCGGTTCGACCAGTCCCTGCGGGACCGCCTTCTCGCCGCGCCGCATGTACTCGGCCACGGCCGGCAGGTCCAGGCCGGCCGTGAAATGGTCCCCGAAGGCATGCAGCACGCCCACGCGCAGCCCGGGGTCGTCGTCGAGCCGGGTGTAGGCCTCGGCGAGCTGCTTGAACATGGGCGGCGTCCAGCCGTTGCGCTTGGCGGGCCGATTGATGCCGATCAGCAGCACGTGGTCGAGCACCTGGGTGTCGATGCAGCCTTCGGCGGGCGGGTGGGTCGGTGTGGTGGTCATTTGCGGTTGTCTCCTTAATCAGTTGGGGACAGAGCAAGAACTGCTGCGCAGTCTCTTGGTCTGTCCCGCAAGGTCTCAGCATTTGGGGACAGAGCAAGAACTGCTGCGCCGTTTCTTGGTCTGTCCCGCAAGGTCTTCAGCTTCGACTCAGTAGCTGTACACGCCGCGCCCGGTCTTGCGGCCGAGCTGACCGGCCGCGACCATCTCCTTCAGCAGCGGACACGGCCGGTACTTCGAATCGCCGAACTGCGCCAGGTAGACCTCCATCACCGCCAGGCAGACGTCCAGCCCGATCATGTCGGCCAGCGCCAGCGGGCCGATCGGCTGGTTGCAGCCGAGCTTCATGCCGGCGTCGATGTCCTCGGCGGTCGCCAGGCCCTCGGCGAGCACGAAGAAGGCCTCGTTGATCATCGGCACCAGGATGCGGTTGACCACGAAGCCCGGTGCGTTCTTGACCGTGATCGGCGACTTTCCGAGCTTCACCGCCAGTTCCTTCACGGCGTCGTGCGTCGCGTCGCTGGTCAGGTAGCCGCGGATGATCTCGACCAGCGCCATCATCGGCACCGGGTTGAAGAAATGCATGCCGATGAAGCGGTCGGCGCGCGAGGTCGCGGCGGCCAGCTGCGTGATCGAGATCGACGAAGTGTTCGACGCAATGATCACCTCGGGCGCCAGCAGCGCATCGACCTGCTGGAGGATCTTGAGCTTGAGCGCGTGGTTCTCGGTCGCGGCCTCGATCACCAGCTGGGCCGACTTCAGGTCGTCGTAGTTCGTCGAGCCCTTGATCAGCGCCAGCGCGGCGTCCTTCTGGGCCGCCGTGAGCTTGTCCTTCTTGATCAGGCGGTCGAGGCTGCCCGCCACCGTGGCGACGCCCTTGTCGACCGCGGCCTGCGCGATGTCGACCATGACCACGTTGACGCCTGCGACAGCGCAGGCCTGGGCGATGCCGTTGCCCATCGTGCCCGCGCCAATGATGCCGACCGTCTGGATTGCCATGAGAAATGCTCCTTGAACTGAAGAATGAAAGAGGAGGGCGCCGCCGCCCGCGGACGGCATCCCGTGGCGGAGATTGTGGAACAGAGCGCGGCCGCCCGCGTTGCCGTCCGTGACAGTGCCGAATGCGGCGCGAGTGATTTAAAGTCCCGCGTTCATCCTTCCCGCCACGAACCGACCCATGACCACCCTCGGCACGCCCCTTTCCCCTTCCGCCACCCGCGTGATGCTGCTCGGCTCCGGCGAGCTCGGCAAGGAGGTGCTGATCGCCCTCCAGCGCCTCGGCGTCGAGACCATCGCGGTCGACCGCTACGACAACGCGCCCGGCCAGCAGGTCGCGCACCACGCCCGCACCATCACCATGAGCGACCCGGACCAGCTGAAGGCGCTGATCGAGGCCGAGAAGCCGCAGCTGGTGGTGCCCGAGATCGAGGCCATCGCGACGCCGATGCTGCAGCAGCTGGAGGACGCCGGCGTGGTGCGCGTCATTCCGACCGCGCGGGCGGCCCGCCTCACGATGGACCGCGAGGGCATCCGCCGGCTGGCCGCCGAGACGCTGGGCGTGCCGACCAGCCCGTACAAGTTCTGCGATTCACTGGCCGAGTTGCAAGCCGCGATCGACGCGGGCATCGGCTATCCCTGCATCGTCAAGCCCGTGATGAGCAGCTCGGGCAAGGGCCAGAGCAAGATCGACGGTCCGGCCGACGTGCAGAAGGCCTGGGACTACGCCATGGCCGGCGGCCGGGTCAGCCACGGCCGGGTGATCGTCGAGGGCTTCATCAACTTCGACTACGAGATCACGCTGCTGACCGTGCGCGCCCTCGACGGCACCGGCGTGGTGCAGACGCAGTTCTGCGAGCCGATCGGCCACGTGCAGGTGAGCGGCGACTATGTCGAGAGCTGGCAGCCGCACCCGATGGCGCCGGCCGCCCTGCAGAAGGCGCAGCGGATCGCGCAGGCCGTGACCGCCGACCTCGGCGGCCAGGGCCTGTTCGGCGTCGAGTTGTTCGTCAAGGGCGAGCAGGTCTGGTTCAGCGAGGTCAGCCCGCGGCCGCACGACACCGGCATGGTGACGATGGCGACCCAGTGGCAGAACGAGTTCGAGCTGCATGCCCGGGCGATCCTCGGGCTGCCGGTCGACACCACGCTCAAGAGCCCGGGCGCCAGTGCCGTGGTCTACGGCGGCGTCGACGCCACCGGCATCGTCTTCGACGGCGTGGCCGAGGCGCTGGCGGTGCCGGGCGTCGACCTGCGGCTGTTCGGCAAGCCCGAGAGCTTCACGAAGCGGCGCATGGGCGTGGCGCTGGCGCATGCGGCCGACATCGACACCGCGCGCCGCAACGCCAAGGAAGCGGCCTCGCGCGTGAAGCCAAGACAAGCCTGATCTTCTCGATTGCCGGAGCCCCTCTGATGCTGCATCCCCAAGCCCAGGCCTTCATCGACCTCCTCGTGCAGCGCGGCGTGCCGCCGACGCACACGCTGACGCCGGCCGACGCCCGCAAGTTCTACCGCGAGCGGCGGGCCCTGACGCAGCCCGATCCCGGCGAGGTGGCCGAGGTGCGCGAACTTCGGGCCGAGGCGCCGCAGGGCGCGATCCCGATGCGGCTCTACCGGCCCCTGGGCGCCGCGGCCTCTGCCGTCCTGCCGGTGCTGGTGTACTACCACGGCGGCGGTTGGACCATCGGCGACCTCGACACCCACGACACGCTGTGCCGCGAGCTCTGCAACCTGTCGGGCTGCGCCGTGGTGGCGGTCGACTACCGCATGGGCCCCGAGCATCGCTTTCCGGCGGCGGTCGACGATGTGCTCGCGGCCACGCGCTGGGTTCGCCGGCAGGCTGGGGCACTCGGCGTCGATCCCGGCCGCCTCGCGGTCGGCGGCGACAGCGCCGGCGGCAACCTGGCGGCCGTGGCCGCGATCGCGGCCCGCGACGCCGGCGACCTGCCCATCGCCTACCAGCTGCTCATCTATCCGGCGACCGACATGCGCCGCGTCCATCCCTCGCATGTCAGCAACGGTCAGGGCTACGTGCTGACCGCCGACACCATCCGCTATTTCCACGACCAGTACATCACCGATGCGGCGCACGACCTCGACTGGCGCGCCTCGCCGCTGCTGCACGAGGACCTCGCGGGCCTGCCGCCGGCCCTGGTGCTGACCGCCGGCTACGACCCGCTGCGCGACGAAGGCCTGGACTATGCGCGCGCGCTCACCGCCGCCGGCAACCGCACGAGCTACGTCTGCTTCGAGCGCCAGATCCACGGCTTCATCACGATGGGGCGGCTGCTCGACGAGGCCCAGACGGCGGTTTCGATCTGCGCGGCGGAGTTGCGCCGCGCGCTGCGCTGAGCGCGGGCCCTTCGTTCGATACTTCGAGTCGCATCAAATGCGATTCGGGAGGGCACGAGCAGCATCGGACGCACAGAGGGGTCAGCACACAGAGGGAACATCATTTCCGTATGTGCAGGCGGTCGGGTCGTACCATTTTCGATCCTTGTAAAAAAGGTGAACCGAACCCCCTGCGTCGAATTCAAGTTTTGCGGTTCCGCCGGAATAAATTCTCCATTTTGCCGAATGACCATCGCTGAATTCGATAGTCCCAGTTGCATGACAGGGGGTGTACCGATCTTTGAATACAACAATATCGGGAATCGGGTATGCCTTGGTGAAGAAGCGCTTCACCTGGCTTGGAGTTGGCTTAAATGGCGTGCACATATCAGGCGGATTTCTTGGGTCTGGCCCCATATCCAAGCCCGTTTTCACAATTTTTACGCTCTTGACAGTTCGCGCCTGCACCGCTGCAGGCAAAGCGCTGCATAACGCAACCAAAACAACAAATAGCTTCTTCACCATTTTGCGGTACTGGCCTCGGTTAGATTTTTGCGCCCAATCTCCGGATGTCGATAGATTTCTTGCATAGAGACATTTAACGTCTCTGCCAGTTCTTTGACGAGCCATTGCAAGGATGCATTTTGCGCAGCATTGACTCGCTCATAAATTTCCTCGTTCGACTCCCTTGTCGGCGCACCCACAATTTCTATGCCTATCGAGTCGGCGTTATAGGGGAATCTATCGGGGAATGGCTTCGCAAACTCCACCTTATTGGTCGCATCCGCCCGAGCCCTGTTGCTTTTGGTTTGATCCAGCTTTCGTGCTGCCTGCAAGTCGACATTGCTGCATTTTTTCTTGAGAAGACATCTCGATTGCAAGTCGCCGACGTGATTGGTTGTCTTATGCAACGACGCAGTCTGATAAATCGTGCCGTCCTTCTCGATCATGAAATGAGCCCCATTTGGTCGCTTGCCATTTGGCTGCAATTTGGAATAGGAACTGTAGGCCCCGTCAGCCGTAGACCCGCCAGTCTGATGGACCACAATACCGTTTACCGTCCCCATTGGGCGATTTTCAATCAAAGGAAAAATCTTGAGCTTGACTTTTTCGGCGTCGACAAGTCCGTTTCTATCGATGAATAGCATCCTCAATCCTTTTYAAATCTCTCTGTTTGCTTGAATATCGAAAGCCGCCGACACGGTGCCATCGGAACCACCTTGCGCATTTTGAATGACATATTCTTGAGTCACTCGGGCAAAAGAGAGTCGAATCTCTTCTCTCAATCTCGGCATCGTTGTATAAAGCGAAGATGAGACGCCCGTGACAATGACATCGTTCATCGTCATCTTGAAATAATCGAGCGGCGAGCCTCCAGCTTTGCGAGCGACAAGCACGGCCGTTTCGATATGCTTGCCAGTCACGCAATATTTAAACAAATTGGGCGATGCGCGGTCGATGTAGTGGTCAAAGACTAAGTCCCCGACAGTCGCCTTCCCCGCGCCGCCACCGCTGCCGGAATGCATGCTGGATTTTTGAGTGATCTTCCAATCCCAGCACAGCACGTCAATTTCTCCGACATGCTTTGCATCCTGCGATTCGCCGTCAATTCCCGTCAACTTCAAAAAAGATCTCGCACTGCTCGTCCAATAGGCTTGCGCCGCGACCATGCGGCGTCGACCGCGATCCTGCCCAGGTACCGCAGTACCGACAAGCGGAACTTTCCCGCAAGCTGCCGCGAATTGGCTCGAAGCTTCTAAATTAGGGGAAGACCCTTGTCGGCGTAGGCTTGGTCGACCGAGTCGCATTCGATTCGAGCAATGAGTCATTGAACAGCTAGAGGGGAAAACCCCCGCGCCGCGGACGGCATTTTTCAAGCGTCCGCCGCTACGATCGACCCATGGCGACGCCGGCCACCGGGCCGGCCGTCGTTCAGCGGAGGAGACGGCATTGGTCAGCAGGCAAGCGAAGCGCGCGCCGCGCGGCAACGACCGCGACGAGCGCCTCATGTGGATCACCTCGCAGCGCGTGTTCTACGCCGGCCTGCTGGGCGCAGCCACGGAGCGCAGCATGGGCGGACACGGCGTCTATCTTTCGCCCGTCGGTGCGGTGCTGCGGATTCGCATCGGTGGCGGCGCCTGGCAGAGCGGCGAGCTGATGGTGGTACCGCCCCTGGTGCCGCACCAGATCGAGACCGAGCACCGCAGCATCCTGAATCTGCTGATCGAACCCGAATTCGTCGACCCGGCCCGCTTGCCGGATTTCCTCCGGCACTGCGGGCCAGCCGATGCGCCGGCCTTCGTGCAGCGCGTGCGCGACGTGCACGTGCAACTGGCCGAGGCCTCGGGACGCGAGAGCTTCGACCGCTTCGATTTCGACACGCTGTTCTTCGGTGCGCCGCTGGCGGCGCGGCCGCTCGACGCCCGCATCCGCGAGGTGATCGAATGCATCAACGCCGATCCGGCGGCGCCCACCTCGGCCGAGCAATGCGCTGCCTCGGTGGGGCTCTCGTTCTCCCGCTTCCTGCATCTGTTCAAGCAGGAGACCGGCCTGACCTTCCGCGCCTTCCGGGCCTGGAAGCGCGCCCGCAGCCTGCTGCGCCATGTGCGCCAGAGCAGCACGCTGACCGACATCGCGCTCGACACCGGCTATCCCGACTCGACCCATTTCAGCCACTCGATCCGGCAGGTCTACGGCCTGCGTCCCAGCGACATCCTGGCCGGATCGCGGCGGCTCGCCGTGCACCAATGAAGCGCGCGCGGAGCGCCGCGTGAAGAAGCCGATGCGGGACAACCCTCTGCGTCGCGGGGGCGAGTCACCGCTATAAACCGCGAAACCCGAACGAGACCTACTTGCAAATACTTCAGCTCCTGCTCTCAGGCATCGCACAAGGCTGCATCTATGGCCTGATCGCTCTGGGCTTCGTGCTGATCTACAAGGCCACCGAGACCGTGAGCTTCGCGCAGGGCGAGCTCATGATGGTCGGCGCCTTCTGCGCCTTCGCCGGCATGTCGCTGTTCGGACTGCCCTTCTGGCTGGCCGCGCTGCTGGCGGTGGCGGCGATGGTCGCCCTCGGCGTGCTGCTCGAACTGGTCGTGATCCGTCCGATCCTGGGCCAGCCGCAGTTCTCGATCGTGATGCTGACCATCGGCATCGGCTACGTGGCGCGCGGGCTGGTCACGATGATCCCGGGCATCGGCACCGAGACCCACACGCTGCCGGTGCCCTACAAGGACCAGATCTGGAAGCTGGGCGAGCTGGTCGTCAACCTCGAGCAGCTGGCCATCATCGTCGCTACCGCGGTGCTCTGCGGCCTGCTGTTCGCGATGTTCCGCTACAGCAAGCTCGGCATCGCGATGCAGGCCTCGTCGCAGAACCAGCTCGCGGCCTACTACATGGGCATTCCGGTGAAGCGCCTCAACGGACTGGTGTGGGGACTGGCCGCGGCGGTGGCGGCGATCGCCGGCATGCTGCTGGCGCCGATCACCTTCGTGCACGCCAACATGGGCTTCATCGGCCTCAAGGCCTTTCCGGCCGCGGTGGTGGGCGGCTTCGGCAGCCTGCCGGGCGCGATCGTCGGCGGCCTGGTGATCGGCATCGTCGAATCGTTCGCGGGCTTCTACCTGCCCGACGGCTTCAAGGACACGGCGCCCTACATCGTGGTGCTTGTGATGCTGATGGTGAAGCCCAACGGCCTCTTTGGCGAAAAACTGCGCAAGAAAGTCTAGGCCGTTCTTCATGCGCTACATCTTCAAGACCAGCTACTCGCAGGACATCGATCTCGCCAAGCACGGCGGCCACGTGTTCTGGTACAGCCTGCTCGGCGTGGCGCTGATCGCGGCGCCGTGGGTGGTGCCCGAGTACTGGCTGGCACAGCTGACCTTCGTGCTGATCTACGGCATCGTCGGCCTCGGCCTGATGCTGCTGGCCGGCTTCACGGGCCAGTTCTCGATCGGCCACGCGGCCTTCCTCGGCACCGGGGCCTACACGCAGGCGGTGCTGAGCAACATGGGGGTGCCGTTCCCGATCGCGCTGGTCGCGGCCGCGGCGCTGTCGGCGGCGGTCGGCGTGGTGGTGGCGCTGCCGGCCCTGCGCGTCAAGGGCATCTACCTCGGCATCGCGACGCTGGCCTTCGGCTTCATCGTCGAGGAGGTGTTCGCGCGCTGGGAGAGCGTCACCGGCGGCAACTCGGGGCTGCACGTGAAGTCGGCGAGCCTGTTCGGCTGGGAGCTGAACTCGAGCGAGAGCTTCTACCTGGTGTGCCTGGTCATCGCGGTGCTGTGCACGCTGGCCATCCTGAACCTGCTGCGCTCGCCCACCGGCCGCGCCTTCGTCGCCATTCGCGATTCCGAGATCTCGGCGCAGAGCATGGGCATCCACTTGGCGCGCTACAAGACGACGTCCTTCGCGATCTCGGCCGCGCTGGCCGGGCTCGGCGGCGCGCTGTACGCCCACAAGCTGAGCTTCATTTCGCCCGACCAGTTCAACATCCTGCAGTCGATCGACCTGCTGCTGCTGGTGGTGATCGGCGGGCTGGGCTCGGTGCATGGCGCCTTCCTGGGCGCGATCTTCCTGATAGCGATGCCGCAGCTGATCGCGTCGGCCAAGGACTGGCTGCCGGCCGCGATCGGCCAGGCGCCGGGCCTGCAGGGCCTGGTCTATGGGCTGGTGCTGATCGGCTTCGTGCTGTTCGAGCCGCTCGGCCTCTATGGACGCTGGCTCAAGGTGCGCACCTGGCTGCAGCTGTTCCCGTTCTACCGGCGCGGCCTGTTCAAGCGGCAGAAGTCCTTCACCAAGTCGGACCGACTCAGATGACGACATCCGACATCCTGCTTTCCGCCAGGGACCTGAGCGTGCGCTTCGGCGGCGTGCTGGCGGTCAACAAGGTCAGCTTCGAGGTCCGCCGCGGCGAGGTCTTCACGCTGATCGGTCCCAACGGCGCCGGCAAGACCACGGTGTTCAACCTGATCAGCCGCATCTACACGCCGACCACCGGCGAGATCGTCTGGCATGGCGGCGCTGCGCCGCTGGCGCTGACCGAGCAGGCGCCGCACGAGATCGCGGCGCTGGGCATTGCGCGCACCTTCCAGAACATCGAGCTGTTCGAACATGCGACCGTGCTGCACAACCTGCTGATCGGCCGCCACACGCACCGCCAGACCGGCTTCTGGAGCGAGGTGTTCTTCACCTCCGCCACCCGCCGCGCCGAGATCGAGGCGCGCGAGAAGGCCGAGCAGGTGATCGACCTGCTCGACCTGCAGCACCACCGCGACTCGATGGTCGCGGGCCTGCCCTACGGCGTGCGCAAGGTGGTCGAGCTGGCGCGGGCGCTGTGCACCGAACCCAAGCTGCTGCTGCTCGACGAGCCTTCGTCCGGCCTCAATGTCGAGGAGACGGCCGACATGGCCTTCTGGATCCAGGACATCCAGCAAGAGCTCGGCATCTCGGTGCTGATGGTGGAGCACGACATGTCGCTGGTGTCGAAGGTGTCGGACCGGGTGCTGGCGATGAACATGGGGGAGGCGCTGGCTTCCGGGACACCTTTGGAGGTGCAGTCGGATGCGAAGGTGATCGAGGCGTATCTGGGTACCGTGGATGACGTGAGCAGCTTGCGGAGGGCTGCTTGATGTCTTCTTCGTTGTCTTCGGGGCGGGCGCCCGGCACGCGGTACGGGCCAGTCGACCCCACTGCGCCGGCCCTTCGGGCTCCCTTGCGGTGCTCGCTTCAGGCGGGGTCCGCGCAAACTCGCTGCGCTCAAACTCGCGCGGCCCTTTTTGGTATCCGCATAACTTCGCTGCGCGAAGTGAGCGGATCCCCGCTTCGCGAGCCGCCTGAAGCTGCGCTCCTCAGCGGCGCAGAGGGGATCGCCCGTCCCGCACCGCATGCCGGGCTTCGGGGGTGTGCGACGCGGGCAGGCGCCTCCAACGTCAGAGACCTGCGCGCCCATCGACCGTCGAGGCGGACAGTTCGCCCCCAGCGTGTCAGCGGCGGTGGGCGGTATGCCCCGGGCCGGCCGTTGAGGCACCGCCGAGCAGCGCAGCGGTACGCGGATCAGGGCTCGCGACTGTTTGAGCGAAGCGAGTTTGAGCGAGACCCCGCGTACCGTGAGCAGCGCAGGGCAGCCGCGAAGCGGCCGGTGACGTCGGCCGGTCCGGGGCATACCGCCCGCCGCCGGCCCCCCGGACACACCGCGTCGGAGGTTTGTGTCTCATGACCGACGTCGTCCTCCAGCTCCTCAACGTCGAAAGCGCCTACGGCCCCATCAAGGCCATCCGCGGCGTCAGCCTCAAGGTGCGGGCCGGCGAGATCGCCACGGTGCTTGGCTCCAACGGCGCCGGCAAGACCACCATCCTCAAGACCATCTCGGGCATCATCGATCCGCGCAAGGGCAGCATCGAGTTCAAGGGAAAGAACATCACCGCCCAGGACCCGGCCCACATCGTCCAGCAGGGCCTGAGCCATGTGCCGGAAGGCCGCGAAGTCTTCCCGCTGCTGTCGGTCAAGGACAACCTCCTGATGGGCGCCTACACCCGCCGTGACCGCGACGGCGTCGCGCGCGACATCGAGACCGTGTTCGGCTACTTCCCGATCCTCAGGGAGCGCGCCACGCAGGACGCCGGCCTGCTCTCGGGCGGCCAGCAGCAGATGCTGGCCATCTCGCGCGCCATCATGGCGGCGCCGCACCTGATCCTGCTCGACGAACCCAGCCTCGGCCTCTCGCCCAAGCTCACCAAGGAGATCTTCGAGATCGTGGTGCGCATCAATCGCGAGCGCGGCACCACCATCCTCTTGGTCGAGCAGAACGCCAACATGGCGCTCAATGCCTCCGACTACGGCTACGTGCTCGAAAACGGCCGCATCGTGATGGAAGACACCTGCGAGCGGCTGCGCGAGAAGGAGGACATCAAGGAGTTCTACCTCGGCCTCAAGGACGACGGCGTGCGCGGCGAGCGGCGCTGGAAAAAGAAGAAGACCTGGAGATGACCCACGCCATGCACGCCAAGGCACCCGCCGGCCTCTGGGACCTGGGCCGGATTCAATCGCGCACCGACATCGTGGTGCCCGGCGAGACCCTGGCCGCGATGTTCTGGAACGCCGCCCGCCTGCGCGGCGACAGCGTCTGGATGCGGCAGAAGAAGCTCGGCATCTGGCGCAGCTGGAACTGGAAGCAGACCGCCGACGCGGTCGCCGAGATCGCCGGCGGCCTGATGGCGATCGGCTTCGCGCCGCACGCGTGCGCCTCGATCCTGTCGAACACCGTGATCGAATGGGTGCTCTGCGACCTCGCGGTGCTGAGCTGCGGCGGCGTGGCCAACGGCATCTATCCGACCGACGCCGCCTCGCAGGTGCACTACCTCTGCGAGGACTCGCGCACCACCGTGCTCTTCGTCGAGGACGACGAGCAGCTCGACAAGGCGCTCGCGGTCCGCGCCGGCCTGCCGCTGCTGCGCAAGATCGTGGTCTTCGACATGGAGGGCCTGCGCGACCTGCACGATGACGACGTCATCAGCCTGGACGCCCTGCGCGCGCTCGGCCGCGACTACAACAAGGCCCATCCGCAGGAGCTCGAGCAGCGCGTCGCCGGCTGCCGGCCCGAGGACCTGGCCATCCTGGTCTACACCTCGGGCACCACCGGCAAGCCCAAGGGCGCGATGCACAGCCACCGCGGCCTGGTCTACACGACGCGCGGCTACAACACGCTGGTGGCGCAGGACGAGCACGACGAGCGCATGTGCTTCCTGCCGCTGTGCCACATCGCCGAGCGCATGGGCGGCGAGTACTTCGCGATGTACACCGGCTCGATCCTCAACTTCGTCGAGAACCCCGAGACCGTGCCCGAGAACGTGCGCGAGATCGCACCGACCGTGTTCACCGCGGTGCCGCGCGTGTGGGAGAAGTTCTATTCGGGCGTGATGATCGCGCTCAAGGAAGCCAGCCGCGTGCAGCAGGCCGCCTATGCGTGGAGCATCGGCGTCGGCACCACCATCGCCGATCGCGTGCTGGCCGGGCAGCCGGTCGGCGCTGTACTGCGCTTCAAGTTCCGCATCGCGCGCTGGCTGGCCCTGGACAACGTGCGCAAGCTGATCGGCATCCACCGCGCCCGCTTCCTCGTCACCGGCGCGGCGCCGATCTCGCCCGAKCTCGTGAAGTGGTACCTCGCGCTCGGCGTGCCGATGCTGGAGGTCTGGGGCATGACCGAATCCTGCGGCGCCGCCACCGGCGTGCCGGCGGCGCGCATCAAGCCGGGCGCCATCGGTCCGGCCGCGGGCTACAACGAGGTGCGGCTCGATCCCGCGACGGGCGAGATCCTGGTGCGCGGCACCAATGTCTTCATGGGCTACCTGAACCTGCCCGAGAAGACCGCCGAGACCATCGACGCCGAGGGCTGGCTGCACACCGGCGACGTCGGCACGGTCGACGGGGACGGGTATTTCCGCATCACCGACCGCATGAAGGACATCATCATCACGGCAGGCGGCAAGAACATCACGCCGAGCGAGCTCGAGAACGAGCTCAAGTTCAGCCCCTACATCACCGACGCGGTGGTGATCGGCGATGCAAAGCCCTACCTCAGCGTGATCATCATGATCGACCAGGAGAACGTCGAGAAATTCGCCCAGGACCATGACGTGCCCTTCAGCAACTACCAGAGCCTGACGCGCGCGCAGGAGGTCCAGGACCTGATCCAGGCCGAACTCGATCGCGTCAATGCCAAGTTCGCGCGGGTCGAGCAGATCAAGAAGTTCTTCCTGCTCGAGACCCAGCTCAGCGCCGAGGACGAGGAACTGACCCCGACCATGAAGCTCAAGCGCAAGCTGGTGCAGGCCAAGTATGCCGACCGCATCGACGCCATGTACGCGTAGCCCAATCATTCGACCACCTAGAGGAGACAACCGTATGAAGACCCAGACACTGTTCCCCCTGGCCGCCGCGGCGGGTCTCGCGCTGGGCTCCGGCCTGGCCAGCGCGCAGCAGCAGGGCGTGAGCAAGGACGAGATCCGCGTCGGCACGATCCAGGATCTCTCCGGCCCGCTGGCCGGCTTCGGCAAGCAGTCGCGCAACGGCATGCAGCTCGCGGTGGACGAACTCAACGAGCAGGGCAGCATCCACGGCCGCAAGCTCAAGCTCTACGTCGAGGATTCGGGCTACGACCCCAAGAAGGCGGTGCTGGCGGCGCAGAAGCTGGTCAACCAGGAAAAGATCTTCATCATGGCGGGCCACATCGGCACCGCCCAGAACATGGCGGCGATGCCGGTGCAGTTCGAGAAGAACATCGTCAATTTCTTCCCGATCACGGCGGCGCGCGAGATGTACGAGCCGCTCAACCGGCTCAAGTATTCCTTCGCCGCGACCTACTACGACCAGATCCGCATGGCGCTGCCGAGGATGATCAAGGACAAGGGCGCCAAGAAAGTCTGCACCATCTACCAGGACGACGAATTCGGCCTCGAGGTGCAGCGCGGCGCCGAGGCCGGCCTGAAGGCGGTGGGCATGGAACTGGCCGAGAAGACCTCCTTCAAGCGCGGGGCGACCGACTTCTCCTCCCAGGTGGCCAAGATGAAGGCCGCCAACTGCGACCTGGTGGTGCTCGGTACCATCATCCGCGAGACCATCGGCACCGTCGGCGAGGCGCGCAAGACCGGCTTCAACCCGACCTTCCTGGGCTCCAGCGCGGCCTACACCGACCTGATCCACAAGCTCGGCGGCAAGCCGATGGACGGCATCTACGCCACCATGACGGTGCAGAACCCCTACACCGACGAGCAGTCCCAGCCGCTGCGCTTCTGGGCCAACAAGTACAAGACCAAGTTCAACGAGGACCCGACCGTGTTCTCGGTCTACGGCTACATGATCGTGCAGTCCTTCATCCAGGCAGCGAACAAGGCCGGCCCGAACCTGACGACCGACAGCTTCATCAAGGCCATGGACAGCAGCACCTTCGAGCCCGACATGTTCGGCAGCTCGAAGATGACCTTCTCGGCCACCAAGCGCCTGGGCAACGACCAGTCGCGGCTGTCGCAGATCGTCGACGGCAAGTGGAAGGTGGTGTCGGACTACCTGGCACCGTAGATGTTGCTCGCCCCCAGGTTGCCCGCACTTCGTGCCGGGCGCCCACCCCCTACCGGGGGGTGCCGTCCACGGCCCGGCGAAGCCGGTTCCGTGACGGCCCACGAACAGGCGCGCTACGCGCAACCGAAGAACAGGCGAACCGCCGCTCTCCGGCCGACGCCTATTCCTCTACAAAAGCTTCTTCCCGCTTTGCCTTGATCGACGGCAGCAAGACGATCCCCAGCAGCAGGCAGGCCGCGATCAGCAGCCCGGCCGACAGCGGACGCGTCACGAACACGCTCCAGGTGCCGCGCGACAGCAGCAGCGCACGGCGCAGGTTCTCTTCCATCATCGGCCCGAGGATGAAACCCAGCAGCAGCGGCGCCGGCTCGGTCCTGAGCTTGATGAACAGATAGCCGATGAAGCCGAAGGCCGCCACCATCCAGATGTCGAAGGTGTTGTTGTTGGTCGAGTACACGCCGATCGCGCAGAACAGCACGATCGCCGGGAACAGGAACTTGTAGGGCACCGTCAACAGCTTGATCCACATGCCGATCAGCGGCAGGTTCAGGATGATCAGCATCGCGTTGCCGATCCACATCGAGGCGATCAGGCCCCAGAACAGCTCGGGGTTGCTGGTCATGACCTGCGGGCCGGGCTGGATGTTGTGGATCGTCATCGCGCCGACCATCAGCGCCATCACCGCGTTGGGCGGAATGCCCAAGGTCAAGAGCGGAATGAAGGAGGTCTGGGCGCCGGCGTTGTTGGCCGACTCGGGCGATGCCACCCCGCGGATGTTGCCCTTGCCGAAGGGAACTTCGCCTGGGCGCATCTTGATCTTCTTCTCGAGCGCGTAGGCCGCGAACGAGGCCAGCAGCGCACCACCGCCCGGCAGGATGCCCAGCGCGGAGCCCAGTGCCGTGCCGCGAAGCACGGCCGGCGCCATGCGCTTGAAGTCGTCCTTGGTCGGGAACAGGCCCTTGACCTCGGAGGTGAATACCTCGCGCTCCTCGTCGGGCTGCGACAGGTTGCCGATGATCTCGCCGTAACCGAAGACGCCCATCGCGATCACGACGAAGCCGATGCCGTCGGTCAGTTCGGGGATGTCGAAGCTGAAGCGCGCCACGCCCGAGTTGACGTCGGTGCCGACGATGCCGAGCAGCAGGCCCAGCACGATCATCGCCACGGCCTTGAGCAGCGAGCCCGAGGCCAGCACCACGGCGCCGATCAGGCCCAGCACCATCAGCGAGAAGTACTCGGCCGGGCCGAACTTGAAGGCCAGCTCGGTCAGCGGCGGCGCGAAGGCGGCCAGGATCAGCGTGCCGACGCAGCCGGCGAAGAAGGAGCCCAGGCCCGCCGCAGCGAGCGCAGGCCCCGCGCGTCCCTGCCGCGCCATCTGGTAGCCGTCGATGCAAGTTACGACCGAGGACGATTCACCGGGCAGGTTGACCAGGATGGCGGTGGTGGAGCCGCCGTACTGGGCGCCGTAGTAGATGCCGGCCAGCATGATCAGCGCGGAGACCGGCGGCAGCGCGTAGGTGGCCGGCAGCAGCATCGCGATGGTGGCGACCGGGCCGATGCCCGGCAGCACGCCGATCAGGGTTCCCAGGATACAGCCGACCAGGCAGTACAGCAGGTTGGTGAAGGTGAAGGCGACGCCGAAGCCGAGCGCGAGGTTGTGAAACAGTTCCATGGCGGTGTCCTCAGCCCGAAATGAAGGTGGGCCAGACCTGGATCTGCAACTTGAGCGCCCAGATGAACGCCACGTAGCTGCCTGCCGCAAGGATGGTCGAGAGAACCAGCACGTCGCGCAGCTTGAAGTGCTCGCCCGCGAGGCTGGAGATGATGGTCAGCGCGTAGATCGCGATGATCATGCCCATGGCCGGCACGCCGATGCTCGGCAGTCCGCCCAGCAGCACGCCGAAGGCGAGGTTGGCCACGATGACGAAGAACAGCGGCTTCCAGGCCCATTTGCCGATCGGGTCGCCGTCGACCGTCTCGACCACCAGCGACTGGAACATGACAAGGGCGCCAAGGACGGCCAGCAGGATGCCCAGCATGAGCGGGAAGTAGCCGGGCCCCATGCGGGCCCCGTCGCCGATGTTGTAGGTGGTGGCGCCCACGGCGAACGCCGCCCCCACCGCCGTGAACATGACTCCCGAATAGAAGTCAGCCTGACTCTTGATGCGCATTGTCTCGACCCTCGTTGATGTGCCTTCGAGGGTCGTCGCCAGCACCTGACCGTGAGCTGACCACGGCCGTACGGACTTCCACGTACCGGGTTCCGCCCGCCAACGAAAAAGGCTCCCGAAGGAGCCTTTCTAGCTGAAAGCAGGGGAGGGCTTAGTAGCCGCCGCGGCCACCGCCGCCGCCGCCGTAGCCGCCACCGCCGCTGCGGTTGCCGCCACCGCCGCCGCCGTAGCCACCACCGCCGCCGCCGTAGCCACCGCCACCACCGCTGCGGCCACCACCGCCGCCGCCGAAGCCGCCGGGCGAACGGGGCTCCATCGGACGGGCTTCATTGACGGTCAGGCTGCGGCCGTCGAGTGCTTGGCCGTTCAGGCCTTCGATGGCTGCCAGCGCTTCCGCGTCGGTGCCCATTTCGACGAAGCCGAAGCCCTTGGAGCGACCGCTGTCGCGTTCCATCATGACCTTGGCGCTGGCGACCGAACCGTACTGGCTGAAAGCCTGCTCGAGGTCGTTGTCGCGGATGGAGTAGGCGAGGTTGCCTACGTAGAGTTTCTTGCCCATGGAGGGACTCCTAATCAAACCAAAAAAACAAAGCGATGGAGTCCCAGAATCACAACAAACAAATGGCGCTGTGGCGCGAAACTGACCGATCACCGGTTCACGATTCCGGCTTGGAATTGCCAGAAACGCTTCAGCATTGTCATGCACAAATGAGTTTCTGGGTGAATTTCTTCTTGAATTTTTCGTTTATTTGATGCTGCAACGCAAAAAATGAGGCGATTTCAACCCGGCGGCCTGCGGCGAAGCGGATTGAGGAGCGCCTTCAGGCCGTTGTGGTCGATTTCGTGCATCAGGCTCAGCAGGCGGCCGATTTCCCCCGGCGGAAAACCCTCGCGGGCGAACCACGTGAGGTAGTTTCCCGGCAGGTCGGCGATCAGGCGGCCCTTGTACTTGCCGAAGGGCATTTCGCGGCTCACGAGCTTTTCCAGGTCTTCCGGGTTCATGGTGGCTATGCTCCTCGATCTCTGCGGCGTCCGCCGCTCCTGTTCGTCCATCGGCCCTTCGCGGGCCCTCCGCCCATGCCATTCCAATCCCTGGGACTCGATCCTTCCCTGGTGCGCGCCGCCTCTGAAAAGGGCTACCGCGCGCCGACCGCCATCCAGGTCGAGGCCATTCCCGCGATCCTCCAGGGGCGTGACCTGCTGGGCGCGGCGCAGACGGGCTCCGGCAAGACCGCCGCATTCTCGCTGCCCCTGCTGCAGCGGATCGTGGGTGCGGGCCGGCCGTCGCCGCGCCGGCTCCAGGCGCTGATCCTGGTGCCCACGCGCGAGCTTGCGGCCCAGGTGGGCGAGTCGATGCGCAGCCTGGCGCAGCACCTGCCGGTGCCGGTGAAGATCGCGGTGGCCTTCGGCGGCGTCTCGATCAACCCGCAGCTGATGGCGCTGCGCGGCGGGGCCGACCTCATGATCGCGACGCCGGGGCGGCTGCTCGACCTGGTCGAGCACCGGGCGCTCCGGCTGTCCTCGGTCGCCACGCTGGTGCTCGACGAGGCCGACCGGCTGTTCGACCTGGGCTTCGCCGAGGAACTGGGCCGCATCCTCGCGCTGCTGCCGGCGCGGCGCCAGAACCTGCTGTTCTCTGCCACCTTTCCGGCCGCGATCCAGTCGCTGGCCGACGGGCTGCTGCACGATCCGGTGCGCATCGAGATCGAGTCCGGGGCGGCCGAGGAACCGGCGATCCAGCAGCGCGCGATCGAGGTCGATGCGAGCCGGCGCACGCAGCTGCTGCGCCAACTGGTCAAGGACAGCGGCTGGACCCGCGTGCTGGTCTTCGTCGCCACCAAGCATGCGTCGGAGGTCGTCGCCGACAAGCTGCGCCGGGCCGGCATCGAGGCCGAGCCCTTCCATGGCGTGCTGAGCCAGGGCAAGCGCACGCAGGTGCTGGCCGACTTCAAGGCCTCCCGGGTGCCGGTGGTGGTGGCCACCGACCTGGCCGCCCGCGGCATCGACGTCGCGCAGCTGCCGGTGGTGGTGAACTACGACCTGCCGCGTTCGGCGGTCGACTACCTGCACCGCATCGGCCGCACCGGCCGGGCCGGCGCGAGCGGTGTCGCCGTGAGCTTCGTCAGCGCCGATTCGGAAGCCCACTTCAGGCTGATCGAGAAGCGCCAGGGCCTGAACGTGCCGCGCGAGCGGGTGGCCGGCTTCGAGCCGACCGAGACCGCCGCGCCGCTGCCGGCCGGCGAGCCGGGTACAGGCGGCGTCAAGGGCAAGCGGCCGAGCAAGAAGGACAAGCTGCGCGCGCTTCAGGCCCGGGCCGGAAGCGCCGAGCGCGACCGGTAGGTGTCCCAGGCGGCCACGGCCAGGATGACGCCGGTGGTCAGCACGTTCATTGTCAGCAGGTCGAGTCGCGAGGCGCCGGCCGCCAGCGCCGCGGTCGCCGCCATGCCGACCGCGTGCGAGGCCGGGAAGGCGCCGTACACGATGCGCTTGTAGAGGCCGTTGCCCAGCAGGTAGGTCAGCGGCGCGCCGACCATCACGATCAGCTCGGACAGCGCCATGTGGCCATGCGGATGCGCGATCACGAGTTCGTTGCCGACGGCGGTGACGATGATGCCGCCGACGATCAGCACATGCACGTAGTGGAAGTGCGCGCCGATGCGCCCCGGGTCGTCCGAGTGGGCGATGACATGGCTGCCGTGCTCGCTGCTGGTGTCGAAGTAGAGCCACCACATCGCCAGGCTGCCGGCGAAGGCGCAGAGGAAGGCGACGGTCGACAGCGTTCCCAGGCTCTGGGTCTTGGCGAAGGTGTCGCCGGTCAGCAGGATCGATTCGCCCAGCGCCATGATGACGAACAGCTGGCAGCGCTCGGCCAGATGGCCGCCCTCGATGGTCCAGTCGGCGGTGCGCGAGCGGCCGAGGCCCGGCAGCCGGAAGCCGAACATCGGCGAGACGTACTCGCAGGCGATCGCCATCGCCCACAGGCCGAGGCGGGACGGCCCGGTGGCGATCGCGCCGGCGATCCAGAACACCGCGGCAATGCAGTTCCAGCCGAGGATGCGCCGGAAGTTCGCCGCCAGCGCATGCTGCTTGTGCAGCAGGAGGCAGATGAACAGCGAGCGGCCGACCTGAATCGCGACGAAGGCGGCGGCGAAGACCTTCGCGCGCTCGGCGAAGGCGCCGGGAATCGCGGCCGACATCACGAGGCCGGCCAGCATCACGCCGAACAGCAGGAGCCGGATCGGTGCCGCCCGGGGATCGAACCAGTTGGTCACCCAGCAGGTGTACTGCCAGCCCAGCCAGACCGCGAACCAGAGCAGCAGGGTCTGGAGCGCGCCGAGCGGCGTCAGGTGACCCAGCAGGTAGTGCGACAGCTGCGTGACCGCGAAGACGTAGACCAGGTCGAAGAACAGTTCTTCGAAGGTGACCCTGGCTTCGTCGCCGTCGCGGCGGCGCAGGGCGGGGTGGTGGGCGCTGTGCTCCGTCATTCCCGCGGCGGCCGTTTCGCGATGCCCATCGTCTTCGCCAGGATGCCGAGCATGACCTCGTCGGCGCCGCCGCCGATCGAGGCCAGCCGGCCGTCGCGGTACAGGCGCGAGACCCGGTTCTCCCAGGTGAAGCCCATGCCGCCCCAGAACTGCAGGCAGGTGTCGGAGACCTCGCGCGTGAGGCGGCCGGTCTTGAGCTTGGCCATCGAGGCCAGCTCGGTCACGTCCTGGCCCTGCACGTGCAGGTCGCAGGCGCGGTAGGTGAGGGCACGCAGGGCTTCGACCTCGGTCTTGAGCTCGGCCAGCTTGAACTGCACCCACTGCTGGTCGGCCAAGGTGCCGCCGAAGAGCTTGCGCTGCTGCGCCCATTCGATGGTGTCGGCGATGCATTCGTCGAGCGGCACCAGCGAGCTGGCGGCGCACCACAGGCGCTCTTCCTGGAACTGCTGCATCTGGTAGACGAAGCCCTGACCCTCCTCGCCGATGCGATAGCGCTGCGGCACCCGCACGTTGTCGAAGTAGATCAGGCCGGTGTCGCTCGAATGCATGCCGATCTTGCGGATCTTCTGCGCCTTCTCGATGCCGGGGCTGTCCATCGGCACCATGACGAGCGACTTGTTGCGGTGCGCCGGGCCGTCGCTGGTGTTGACCAGCATGCACATCCAGTCGGCCTGCAGGCTGTTGGTGATCCACATCTTCTGGCCGCTGATGAGGTAGTCGCCGCCGTCCTTGCGCGCRTGGCTCTTGAGGCCGGCGACGTCGCTGCCGGCGCCGGGCTCGCTGACGCCGATGCAGCCGACGGTCTGGCCGGCGATGGCCGGCGCCAGGAACTCGCGCCGCAGTTCGTCGCTGCCGAAGCGCGCCAGCGCGGGGGTGCACATGTCGGTCTGCACGCCGATGGCCATCGGCACGCCGCCGCAGCGCACGTGGCCCAGCGCCTCGGCCATCGCCATCGCGTAGGAGTAGTCGAGGCCGGCGCCGCCGTATGCCTCGGGCTTGTTGAGGCCCAGCAGGCCGAGCGCGCCGAGCCGGGCGAACACCGCGTGGGCCGGGAAGGCCTCGGCGGCTTCCCATTCGTCGACGTGCGGGTTGATCTCCTGGTCGATGAAGCGGCGCATCGTCTTCTGGATCTCGAGGTGTTCGTGCGTGTAGTTCAAGGCCTGTCTCCGGTCGGTCCTGTGGTCAGTGTCGATCACTCTAGGGCGACCCGGACCGCCGCGCTTGCGGGAAGTGGCTAGCTGCGGCTTTCGGCGAGCGCGGCCGCGGCGGCTGCCGGCCCCAGGCAACCCAGTCCCTCGAGCGTGGCCGCGACGGCCTGGTCGAGCGGCGTGTGCGCTTCGCTGCCGAGCAGCGCCCGCAGCCGCCCGCTGCGCAGGCGCACCGGCTGCTGCCAGAGGTAGCGCATCTCGCGCAGCTCGCGGAACACGGGCACGACCGGCGAGCCCAGCGCCAGCAGCCACCAGGGGAAGCGCTTCACCGGTAGCTCGGCGTCGCCGCTGGCGTGCCGGATCGCGGCCTGCATGCGGGTGCCGTCGGCATCCCAGTGGCCTTCCATGTGGACGCGCTCGAAGGCCTGCAGGGAGGCCTCGCGCTCGACCAGTTGCGCGATGGTCTCGGCGACGTCGGGCAGGCAGGCCCACTGGTGGCCGACGCCCTGTCGCGCCGGGTCGGTGATGGCGGCCAGCGGCCGGCCGGGCTTCACCAGGCCCTGCGAGAACCAGTTGTTGCCCGCGCGCGGACCGAAGAAGTCGCCGGCCCGCACGATCAGCGTGCGCACGCCGCGATCGGCCGCTGCTCGAAGGCGTTCCTCCATCTCGACCCGGATCGCGCCCTTGCGCGTCCGCGGATGCTGCGGCGCGTCCTCGGCGATGTCCGGGAAGGCATCGGGCCCGTAGTTGTAGACCGTGCCGGGCAGCACGATGCGGGCGCCCGAGGCCTCCGCCGCGCGGATCGTGCTGTCGAGCATCGGCAGCACCAGCGCGCCCCAGTTCCGGTAGCCGGGCGGATTGACCGCGTGGACGATCAGCGTTGCGCCGCGGGCGGCGGCGATCACGCTGTCGGCGTCCATGGCGTCGCCCGCCACCCATTGCGGGCGCGCGGCGCCGGCCGGCCACCGGGCGGCTGCCCCGGCCGGGTCGCGAGCAGTCTCTTATACACATCTGACGCTGCCGACGACCGTTCCAGTG
>NZ_JBFUCJ010000028.1:0-61911 GCF_056405295.1 Variovorax sp. P1_H2
GCGTTGTAGAGGCTGCGGCTCACGTACTGGCGCTTGAGCTCCTGCTCGGCACGGTCGGTCAGCGCCTTGTCGTAGGGGCGCCCGTCGGCCAGGCCGACCTCGCGCAAAGCCTTCTGCAGCGCCGCCTTCTCGAATTCCTTGGTGCCGACGAAGTCGACATCGGCAATGGTCGGCCGCTCCTCGACGATCACCACCAGCACGTTGCCGCTGACGTCGATGCGCACGTCCTTGAACAGGCCGAGCTCGAACAGTGCGCGAATCGCGGCCGCGCCGCGCTCGTCATCGTAGGTCTCGCCCACGCGCATCGGAATCGAAGCGAAGATCGTTCCCGGCTCGACCCGCTGCAGGCCTTCGACACGAATGTCGCGTACGGTGAAAGGCTCGACCGCCCACGCGGCGGTGACCGACAACGCGCTCGCCGCGAGAACGATCAGGCTTCGCGCGCGCAAGCCGATGGGAAAAGTAGTCATGGACAGGGCAGCCCGCACGGCAGCGAGGCCGGCGGGGGGTTTCAGCAGGAGAAGAAATGACCCGCGTGGGTCGGGAACCGCGATGGCTCGGGCCGGAGCCGGCCTGCAGCGTCAGCCGGCGGCGTGGCGACGCGTCAATGTGCCGAAGCGATCAGTGCCCGCTCGGGGCCCGCCGGAGCCGTCGCCGTGCCCACGATGGGCGCTTCCGGCGCCACGGCGTCAGGCGCTGCCGCGCACAGCGTGCTGCCGCTGCCGCTGCCGCTGCCGCCCATGATCGGCGCCAGCGTGGAGAGGCTGCGGACGCAGTCCGCCGCGACGGTCCGCGCATCGTCCCGATGCTCGCAGGCGGTGAGAACCAAAGCGGCCAGGCTGGCGGCGGCCCCGGCCGCAACGCGGCGCAACAGGGGCGAGAAGTTGCATGAATCCAACAAATTGGGCATCAAATCATCCGAACAAAGAGATCGAACACCGAATGTGCTCGTCAAATTCGGAGGAAGCTGGTAGATGCCGAATTCCAGCCGGAGGCGGACGGGCTAGGCGGCGAGTTGCCGCAGCCCGTCGGAGCGCTGCAGCCGATAGAGCTTGTGCAAGCGCAACGCATGGCCCACGGGCAATGCCGGGTGCTCGAAGACCCCATCGCTGCGCATGCCGAGGCGCTGCATGACAGCCTCCGAAGGCAGGTTCGGGACCGCGGTGAAAGCCACGATCTCAGGCAGGTCGAGGCGCTCGAAGCCCACGCGCAGCGCCGCGCGCGCCGCCTCCGTCGCATAGCCCCGGCTCCAGAAGTCATGCGCCAGCCGCCAGCCAATCTCGACGCAGGGCGAGAAGGGCAGGTCGGGCCTCGGCACATTCAGGCCGACGCAGCCGATCAGCGCCCCGCCCGCGCGCTCCTCGGCGGCCCAGAAGCCCCAACCTCTTTGCGCGATGTCTTCGGCGCAGCGATCGGCCATCGCGTCGCTCTCCGCGCGCGCGAGCGGCGCGGGAAAGAAGCGCATCACGCGCGGATCGGCATTGAGGGCCGCGAAGGCTTCGCGGTCGGCCGCTCGCCATTGCCGCAGGCGCAGCCGCGCGGTGTCGCACTCGATGCATTCGGCCATGCCGCAGGGCGCCCTATTCCGCCGCCTGCCGCAAGGTGGCCACCACCGGCCGCCGCAGCACCTCGCGCAGGCCCCACCAGCCGGCCGCGAGGGCCAGCACCGCACCGGCCAACGCGCCCGCGATCGGCACCAGCGGCGACGCGGTCCAGGTGAATTCGAACACGAAGCGCGCCAGTGCCCAGCCGATCACCGAGGCGACGATGCTCGCGAGGAAGCCGGCCAGCAGGCCGACGCCGGCGAGTTCCGCCCGCTGCACCTGCCGCAACAGGCTGGCCCGCGCGCCCACCGCCCGCATCACGGCGAACTCGCGCGCCCGCTCCTCGCGCGTCGCGGTCACGGCCGCGAACAGCACCACCAGGCCGGCCGCCAGCGTGAAGCCGAACAGGAACTCGACCGCCCGGATCACCTGGTCGAGCACGCGCTGCACCTGGCCGAGGGTGGCGCTCATGTCGACGTTGGTGACGTTCGGGTAGCTGCGGACCAGCGCATTGTCGAAACCCTTGACCTCGGGCGCGCGAAAGGCGCCCATGTAGGTGACCGGCACGTCGGCCAGCGCCGCCACCGTGTACATGACGAAGAAGTTGGCGTGCATCGAGCCCCAGTCGACCTTGCGCAGCGAAGTGATGCGGGCCTCGCTCTGCTGCCCGCCGATGTCGAAGCGCAGGCTGTCGCCGAGCTTCAGCCCGAGGGTCTCGGCCAGCCCCGCCTCGACGCTGAGTTCGCCCGCGGCATCCGGCTTCCAGGTGCCGGCGGTGATCTGGTTGTGCGGCGGCGCCTCGGCGCTGTTGCTGAGGTTGAACTCGCGGTCGACCAGCCGCTTGGCGCGATCCTCGCTGTAGTCGTCGGGCGAGACCGGCTTGTCGTTGATCGCGACCAGCCGGCCGCGGATCATCGGGTACCAGTCGAACTTCTGCACCCCGTTGGCGCGCAAGGTCTTCTGGAAGGCATCGCTCTGGTCGGGCATCACGTTGATCACGAAGCGGTTCGGCGCATCGGGCGGCGTGGCCTTGCGCCAACTCGCGACCAGGTCGGTACGCAGCAGGACCAGCAGGATCAGCGCCAGCAACCCGACCGCGAGCGCGCTCACCTGCACCACGGCGTAGGCCGGCCGGGCCGAGATCTGCCGCGTCGCCAGCACCAGCCAGCGCGGCGCCGTGCTCTCGTTGACGCTGCGCCGCAGCACCCACACCGCAAGCCAGCTCAAGAGCGCGAACACCGCCACCGCCCCCGCGAAGCCGCCGACCGCGATCAGTCCCAGCTTGAGGTCGCTGCTGGCCGCGACCAGCAAGGCCGCGAAGCCGGCGACGCCGAGCCCGAGCACCGCGATCGAGGCCGGCTTCAGGTTGCCGACATCGCGCCGGATGACGCGCAGCGGCGGCACTCGCGCCAGCTGCAGCACCGGCGGCAGCCCGAAGGCGAGCAGCAGCGTGAGCCCGACGCCCAGGCCGAAGGCCACCGGCCACAGGGTCGGTGGCGGCAGCGCGCTCTCGACCAGTCCGGCGAGCAGCAGCACGAAGACGTAGTGCACGCCATAGCCGATGGCGACGCCGATCGCGCTGGCGATCAGGCCGATCACTGCGAACTCGAAGGCATAGGCGGCGGCGATGGTGCGCTGGCTCTGGCCCAGTACGCGCAGCATCGCGCAGTCGTCGAGGTGGCTGGCCGCGAAGCCGCGCGCCGCCAGCGCCACCGCCACGGCCGACAGCAGCGCGGCCAGCAGCGCCACCAGGTTCAGGAATTTCTCGGCCCGGTCCAGCGTCTGGCGCATCTCGGGCCGCCCGCTCTCGAAGGATTCGAGGCGGGCACCGCGCAGCTCGCCCTTCTTGATCGTCGCATCGACCTCGTCGCTGAAGCGCTTGACCGCGGCCGTGTCCCCCGCCACCGCGAAGCGATAGCTGACGCGGCTGGCCGGCTGCACAAGTCCGGTGCGGGCGATGTCGGCCTGGTTGAGCATGACGCGCGGCGCGAAGCTCATGAAGCCGGCGCCGCGGTCGGGTTCCAGCGTGATCACGCGCGCGATGCGCAGCCCGGCATCGCCGAGCAGCAGCGTGTCGCCGACCTGGAGCGCGAGCGATTCCAGCAGCGGCCCGTCGACCCAGGCCTCGCCCGGTGCCGGCACTTCGCGCGTGGGTTGTCCCGGACCGTCGGCGTTGACCGCGACCTGGACCGCGCCGCGCAGCGGATAGCCGGCCGCCACGGCCTTCAGCGCCACCAGCTTGGTGGCACCGCCCCGTGCCTCGCTGGCTCGCGCCATGGTCGGGAAGCCGTAGGTGCTCGCGCCCTGCAGGCCCAGCGCCCGGGCGCGTTCGACAAAGGCCTGCGGCGTCGGGTTGTCGCTCGCCAGCACCGCGTCGCCGCCCAGCAGCTGGCGCGCATCGCGCTGCAGCCCGCCCTTGAGCCGGTCGGCGAAGAAGCCGACCGCTGTCAGCGCCGCCACCGCCAGCAGCACGGCCACGATCAGGAGTCGGAGTTCACCGGCGCGCAGGTCGCGCCAGAGCGTGCGCCAGCCGAGGCGAAGAAAAGCAGTCATAGGCCCGACGATAGCCGAGCCGGCCGCGTCTGCGAAATGGAAGGATTTAGGGCTCGGCCTGGACCGCGCCGACGGCCTTTGCGCCGGCCAGAGCCGGCTGCAGCAGCAGCCGCTCGGCACCCGCGAAACAGAGGAAGCGACGATTCGTCGCCCGCCCGATCGCGCACAGACCGACCCGGAGCGCGACCTCGTGGCCCATCTGCGTGATGCCGCTGCGCGAAACGACAATCGCCACGCCCATCTGCGCCGACTTGATCACCATCTCGCTGGTCAGGCGACCGGTGGTATAGAACACGCGCCCCCCGGCGAGCTGCGGCTGCATCGCGATCCAGCCGGCAATGGTGTCGATCGCGTTGTGGCGGCCCACATCCTCGACGAAGCACTGCATGCGCGCCTGGTCGCCGGCCTCGAGCGTGAACAGCGCGCAGCCGTGCACCGAGCCGGCCGACTTGTAGGTGCTCTCCTGCAGGCGGATCGCGTTGACCAGCGCATAGAGCTGTGCCTGAGTCATGCGCGTGTCCGGCAGCTGCAGACTGTCGATGCCGGCCATCAGTTCGCCGAACACGCTGCCCTGCCCGCAACCGGTGGTGACCACCTTCTTCGCGGTGCGTTCCTCGATGCGGTCGATGCCGGCATGCGTCTTGACAGCCGCGGCGCCGACCTCCCAGTCGACCGTGATCGACTCGACGTCGGCTGCCGATTCGATCAGGCGCTGGTTCAGCAGGTAGCCCAGCACCAGCAACTCGGGCTGCGCGCCCAGGGTCATCAGCGTGACCAGTTCGCGGCGGTCGACGTAGATCGTCAGGTCGCGCTCGGCAGGAATGAAGACCCGGCCCGACTCGCCGTGCTCGTCGACGACCTCGACCTCGCGCGTGAGCGCTGCCCGGGCCTGGGTCAGCCGCGGCAGCGTCACTTCTTCGGCGCGGGGTTGGTCTCGGCCGAGGTCGGGTTCGAGCTCGGCGGAGAGGCCGCCGTGGTCGCCGGCGATGGGGCACCCGCAGCCTCGATCGGCTTCGCCTGCTCCGCCGGCGGCGCATAGGCGAACGGGCCCGGGTCGGCGCAAGGCGGCGTCGGCGTGGGTGGCGCAAGTTGCCGGCCGGCCGCGGCCGCCGCGTCGCGGTAGCGGGCCGCGACACGGGTCTGTGCCTGGCACAGCTGGTAGCTATCGACCTTGGCGCTCCAGGCGGCCTTGGCGGCGGCTTCGGCCGCCTTGGCCCGGGCCTCGGGTGTCGGGGTAGGCACCTGCAGCTTGGCGAAAGCAGTCGGTGCGCCCGCCAGGGCGGCGACCAGGCCAGCAGCCAGCGCGCAGTGGGGCAGCAGCAGCTTCATGAGGGACTTCCTTCGATCCGGATGCCGGATGCCGGCGCGGCGGCACGCGCCTCGGCGCTGCGCTCGGCCGGGATCTTGCCCGCCGCGATGTCGTTGTACCAATAGGCGTGGTGCTCCCGGGCCCAGGTCTCGTCCACATAGCCCGTGCGCATCGCCTTGTAGGCGCCCTTCATGCCGATCGTTCCGATGTAGATGTGGCCCATGATCAGCGCCATCATGCACAGCGTCGCGACCGCATGGATCATGTGGGCGACCTGCATCTGGGCCCGCGTGTAGACAAAGCCTGGCAGCAGCTTGTCGAGGAACAGCCCCGAGCCGATGACCAGCACGCCGAGGAACAGCACGCCGCCCCAGAACACCGCCTTCTCGCCGGCATTGAAGCGGTCCGAGGGCGGCTCCTCGCCGCCGAACAGTCCGCCCCCCTTCTTGAGCCAGGCCAGGTCGTTCTTGCGCGGCAGGTTGCTGCGGAAGAAGGTGAAGACCATGAACAGCGTGGTCAGCACGAACAGTGGGCCGACGAAGTTGTGCACGGTCTTGAGCACGTAGCCCAGGTAGCCGAACAGCGAGCCGCCCAGCACCGGCAGCAGGAAGAACTTGCCGAAGGCCATCACGATGCCGGAGATGGCGAGCGTCACGAAGGCAATCGCGTTCGACCAGTGGGTGGCCCGCTCGAAGGGCGTGAAGCGCTCGATCTTGCGGCCGGTCTCCTGGCCGTGCAGGCCGATCGGACCGCGCGTGAAATAGAAGATGGCCAGCGCCAGCAGCGTGATGAAGAGCAGCGCAGCACCGTACGGAATGATCCAGTTGTTGCGCACCTGGCGCCAGGCCTCGCCGGCGTTGGTGTAGAGCGAGCCGGGGTACTTCACGAAGCCCTGGATCAGGTTGCCGGCCTCGGGCGCCTCGTGCGGCGGCAGGCTGCTGAAGCCGGTCACGCCGCCGCTGACCTGACGCCACATCGGCGCGTTGTTGCCCGGTTGCACCCGGTTGCGCTCGCCGTTGGTCTGGTTGAGGTAGTTCGGATCGGCGCTGGCCTCGGGTTTGACCTCGAAGATGTTCTGGCTGCGGATGCCGCCGGTGGCCTGCACCGGCGCGGCAGGCGCCGGCGCAGCGGCCGCGGCCGGCGCTTCGGCGACCGGGCCGGCGGCAACCGGGTTGGCGGTCTGGCCCACGGCCATGCCGCAGCCGAGCGCCGCAGCGGTCATCAGCAGCGCATTCAGCAGATGTCTCATGCGGCCTCCAGACTCAGTTGATCCTGTTGTATTCGTTCTGGCCGTTCTGCGCCCGCGTCTTGAGGTGCTGCTGCCAGGCGTTCGGGTCGCCCACCTGCCAGCCGGGGGCAGTGAAGGCGGTGCCGGTGTTCGGCCGCGTGCCGGTGCCGGTCCACGGTGCCGCGTCGACGCGCACGCCATGCGCGTTGGTCTGCGGCTTCTCGCTGCAAGCCCCCAGCAGCAGCGCGGCGGCGAGCAGCGCCGCGGCGGACCCGAGGCGCCTCATTTCGTGCCCCCGTTGGGCGACGGCGTGCCGGCCTGCTGCGAGCCGTAGGCGGTGCCCCAGCCCCAGACTTCGGCACCCTTGCCGCGTGCCACCACGCGGGTGCGGAAGATGTCGGCCACGACGTCGCCGTCGCCGGCCAGCAGGGCCTTGGTCGAACACATCTCGGCGCAGGCCGGAAGCTTGCCTTCGGCCAGGCGGTTGCGGCCGTACTTCTCGAATTCGGCTTCCGACCCGTTGGCTTCGGGGCCGCCGGCGCAGAAGGTGCACTTGTCCATCTTGCCGCGGGCGCCGAAGGTGCCCTGGGCCGGGAACTGCGGCGCGCCGAAGGGGCAGGCGTAGGAGCAGTAGCCGCAGCCGATGCAGATGTCCTTGTCGTGCAGCACCACGCCTTCTTCGGTGCGGTAGAAGCATTGCACCGGGCAGACCGCCATGCAGGGCGCGTCGGAGCAGTGCATGCAGGCCACCGAGATCGATTTCTCGCCCGGCACGCCGTCATTGAGCGTGACCACCCGGCGGCGGTTCACGCCCCAGGGCACCTCGTTCTCGTTCTTGCAGGCCGTGACGCAGCCGTTGCATTCGATGCAGCGCTCGGAATCGCAGACGAACTTCATTCTTGCCATGGGGATTCCCTCTAATCAGTTGAGGACAGAGCAAAAACTGCGGTGCAGTTTCTTGGTCTGTCCCGCAAAGTCTTTCATGCCCGCTCGACGTTGCAGACCGTCGTCTTGGTCTCTTGCATCATGGTCACGCTGTCGTAGCCATAGGTGGTGCCGGTGTTGATCGCCTCGCCGCGCACGATCGGATGCGCACCCGCCGGGTAGTAGGGCAGCATGTCCTGGCCCTGCCAGCGGCCCGAGAAGTGGAAGGGCATGAACACCGTGTCGGGCCCGACCCGCTCGGTCACCAGGGCCTGCACGTTGAGCCGGGCGCCGGTCGGCGTGTGGACCCAGGCCCGCTCGCCGTTGCGGATGCCCTTCTCGGCCGCCACCTTGGGATTGATCTCGATGAACATCTCCTGCTGCAGTTCGGCCAGCCAGGGGTTGGAACGCGTTTCCTCGCCGCCGCCCTCGTACTCGACCAGCCGGCCGGAGGTCATCACGTAGGGGAACTTCTCGGCGATCTTGTCGGCGATGTTCTTCTGCTGGATCGTCTTGTAGAGCGTGGGCAGGCGCCAGAACGCCATCTTGTCGTCGTGCGTCGGGTACTTGACCATCAGGTCCGGCCGATTGCCGTAGAGCGGCTCGCGGTGCTGCGGAATCGCATCCGGGAAGTTCCAGACCACGGCGCGCGCCTTGGCATTGCCGAAGGGGTGGCAGCCGTGGTTCTTCATGAACACGCGGATCATGCCGCCCGAGGGATCGGTCTTCCAGTTCTTGCCGTCGGCCTTGGCCTTCTCGGCCTCGGTGAGCTCGTCCCACCAGCCCAGCTTCTTGAGCAGCAGGTGGTCGAGCTCGGGGTAGCCGGTAGTGATCGCGGCGCCCAGCGAGTGCGAGCCGTCCTCGGCCAGCAGGTTCTTGCCGTTGCGTTCGACGCCGAAGTTGGCGCGGAAGTTACCGCCGCCGTCCATCACGTGCTTCGAGGTGTCGTAGAGGTTCGGCGAGCCCGGGTGCTTGAGTTCGGGCGTGCCGTAGCAGGGCCACGGCAGGCCGAAGTAGTCGCCGGCGATGTCGTAGCCGTTGACCTTGTCCTTGACCGATCCCTTGGCGCGCAGCGTGCGGACGTCGAAGGCCGCCATGTTGCGCATGTGGGCCTGCAGGCGCTCGGGGCTCTGGCCGGTGTAGCCGGCGGCCCAGCAGCACTTGTTGATCTCGCGCAGGATGTCGTCGGGCACGGGCTCGTCCATGCCCTTGACCTGCTGCATCTTGAAGTTCTTGCTCAGTTCCTTGCCGAAGCCGAGCCGGTCGGCGAACTGCTGCATGATCATGTGGTCGCTGCGGCTCTCCCACAGCGGCTCGATCACCTTCTCGCGCCACTGGAGCGAGCGGTTCGATGCCGTGACCGAGCCGCTGGTCTCGAACTGGGTGCAGGCCGGCAGCAGGTAGACCGCACGATTCGGATTCTGGTCCTCGGACCGCCCCGGCATCGCGGCCATCGCCGCGGTGGCCGACGGATACGGGTCGACCACCACCAGCAGGTCGAGCTTGTCCATCGCCCGCTTCATCTCGAGGCCGCGGGTCTGGGAGTTCGGCGCATGGCCCCAGTAAAAGACGCCGCGCAGGTTCGAGTCCTGGTCGATCAGCTCGTTCTTCTCGAGCACGCCGTCGATCCAGCGCGACACCGTGATGCCGGGCTTGCTCATCATCGCGGGCGACGCGAAGCGGCCCTTGATCCATTCGAAGTCGACGCCCCAGGTGGCGGCGAAATGCTTCCAGGAGCCCTCGACCAGGCCGTAGTAGCTCGGCAGCGAATCGGGGTTGGGGCCGACGTCGGTGGCACCCTGCACGTTGTCGTGGCCGCGGAAGATGTTGGTGCCGCCGCCCGAGGTGCCGACATTGCCGAGCGCCAGCTGCAGGATGCAGGAGGCACGCACGATCGCATTGCCGATCGTGTGCTGCGTCTGGCCCATGCACCAGACGATGGTGCCGGGACGGTTCTCGTTGAGCCAGGTCGCGACCTTGAGGACCTGCGCTTCCTTCACGCCGCAGGCCTCCTCGACCTTGTCGGGCGTCCACTTGGCCATCACTTCGGCGCGCACTTCGTCCATGCCGAAGACGCGGTCGTTGATGTAGCGCTTGTCTTCCCAGCCGTTCTTGAAGATGTGGTGCAGGATGCCGAAGAGGAAGGGGATGTCGGAGCCCGAGCGGATGCGCACGTACTCGTCGGCCTTGGCCGCGGTGCGCGTGAACCGCGGGTCGACCACGATCATCTTGCAGCCGTTCTCCTTCGAATGCAGCATGTGCAGCATGCTCACCGGGTGGGCCTCGGCCGCGTTCGAGCCGATGTACATCGCCACCTTGGCATTGCGCATGTCGTTGTACGAATTGGTCATGGCGCCGTAGCCCCATGTGTTCGCCACGCCCGCGACCGTGGTCGAGTGGCAGATGCGCGCCTGGTGGTCGCAGTTGTTGCTGCCGAAGAAGCTGACGAACTTGCGCAGCAGGTAGGCCTGCTCGTTGCTGTGCTTGCTGGAGCCGATCCAGTAGACCGAGTCGGGTCCGCTGGCTTTCCGCAGATCGACCAGCCTGGCCGTGATCTCGGTCAGGGCAGTGTCCCAGCTGATGCGCTCGTATTTGCCGTTGACCAGCTTCATCGGGTAGCGCAGACGGTATTCGCCATGGCCGTGCTCACGCAACGCGGCGCCCTTCGCGCAGTGCGCGCCGAGATTGATCGGCGAGTCGAACACCGGCTCCTGACGCACCCAGACACCGTTCTCGACCACGGCGTCGGAGGCGCAACCGACCGAGCAGTGCGAACACACCGTGCGCCGGACCTCGATCTTGCCGGCGCCGATCGCCGCCGCCTGGCCCGGCATGGCGTCGGCCTTCTTGATCAGCGTGAGCTGGCCGGCCGCCAGGCCGACGCCCACGCCGAGGCCGGAGCGGCGCAGGAAGGCGCGCCGGTCCATGGTCGGCAGCGCATTCGACAGGCCGCGCCGCAGGCTGTTCACAAGGGGCGACGAGGATGGGGAGGCGCCGTCACGCGCCGCGCCGGGCGCTTTCTTGGTCAGTAGCATCGTGGGCTTTCGTCCTCAGGCAGACGTGGTCTTGTAGTAGCGCTTGACGTGTTCGCTAAGCGAATAGCCGCCGCCTTTCTCGGGCGGTGGCGGAAGCGAGGAAGCGGCGGCCGAGGCGGCAGGCGCCTCGACGACCTTGGGCAGCACCGTGACGGCGGCTGCGGCGGCGCCGACGGTGGCTGCGCCGAAAAAGAATCCCCGGCGGGAGGCCGGCCGGGGGCCGGTATCTTGGCTGTCCTGCATAACATCTCCAGGAGTGGCTGGCTAAGCGAGATATGAAACCAGTTACATATCTTGGGATAGTAGTCGAGACCCCGAGCGAGGGAATCGGAAATATCCCTCGATCTCGGTGCGACACTCAGTGCGACATGTCGAAGCCCTGCGTCTCCACTTCCGAAAAGGCCCGGGTCAGCCCGGCCAGCGCGGCGTAGAAGCCAGCCCGGGGATGCGCCGAGACCGCATCGCACATCGCCGGCAGCCAAGGCTGCAAATGGGTAGCAAAGAATACTTTTTGTTGCTTTAAATTGGCGATTTCGACGTCTTCGCCCGCAATCAGGTAGCGCATGACCTCGAACAGGCAGGCCACGTGGTCTTCGGATTCGGAGACCGACTCGTCTCGCGCCAGGCCGAGGCGGTCGAGGTCGTTGCGCAGCTGCGCCAGCGGCTTGTCGTTCAGGAAGCCGCTCAGGTAGTGCGAGCCGAACAGGTAGACCTCGGGCTTGCCGATGCCGCCGAACAGGGCGTCGTATTCGTCGCGCACTTCGGCCAGGCCGGTGCCGCGTGCGGCACCGACGAGCTGCCGCCACGGTTCCTCGAGAAAGGCGCCGGCCGCCGGCGCCTCGGTCGGCGCCACCTGGAAAGCCTCGAGCAAGCCGGCATCGGGGGCCGCATACCAGAGGCGGGCCAGCAGGCCGTAGAGCTCGGCGCGAGCGACCTCTTCGTCCAGCGCGGAAGTGACGGGGATGCGAAGGCTCATTGGGAACCTCGGCGCGGCATTGCGGTATCCGTTCTCGGAATGGCCGGGCGACTCATAGCGGTGTGATCTTCATTTCGTTCGATGCGCTGTACAGGTCGATGACCCGGCAGTCGCTGCACATCTTGAGGCGCTCCAGCGCCTCGCCCTGGAACATCGCGTGCCCGGCCAGCTTGCCGAGCATCGCCTCGATCGCCTTCTGGGTGCCGAATGGCTTGCCGCAGCGAATGCAGGCCCAGGGCCTGGCCTCGTTCAGCACCACCGGCTGCTTGCGCTCGGGCGCCGCCAGCAGGCGCGGCACGAGCGAAATCGCGTTCTCCGGACAGGTGGTCTCGCAAAGGCCGCACTGCACGCAGTTCTTCTCGATGAAGCGCAGCTGCGGCGCGTTCGGGTTGTCCTGCAGCGCGCTGGCGGGGCAGGCGCTGACGCAGGCCAGGCACAGGGTGCAGCGGTCCTTGTCGATGGCGATGGCGCCGAATGGCGCGCCCGACGGCAACGGAATCGCCAGCGGCGCATCGGCCGGCGTGCGCAGGGCCGGCGCCTCGTCCATCAGGTGGTCGAGGGCGAGTTCGAGCGTGCCGCGCTTTTCGGCACCCACCGCGAATCGGGCCGGCTTCCCTGGCAGCTGCTGGCGGGTCTCGCGCAGACCTGCGAGTGCCGCGTCGAGCGTTTCCGGCGAATTCGCCTCGATCAAGCGGAAATGCGTGCCGCCATAGCCCAGCCCGCGCAGCAGCGCCTGCGCGATCTCCATTTGCCTGCCGAGCGCCGCGAGGTAGCTCGGTGCCTCTTCGCCGGTCGCCAGCACCAGCACCTGCGATGCGCCGAAGGCCACGGCCGACAACCACAGGTCGACCCCGGTGCTGGCCGCATGGAACAGGCCGACCGGGATCACGTTCGCCGGCACGCCGCGGGCCTTTCCGAGCTGGGCCTTGCGGCCCAGTTGCTCGACCAGTGCCTGGCCGCCTTCCTGGCCGTGCAGCAGCAGCGTGGCTTCGCGTCCGCCCGCGCCGAAGTAGGTGGACAGCAGCGTGCGCAGCTTCAGGCCCTGGTGGGGGGCGCGCGGATAGGTGTAGCCCAGCGCACCGGTCGGGCACACGGTGGTGCAGGCGCCGCAGCCGACGCAGAGATTCGGATTGACGACGATGCGCTGGTGCTCCTTGTCGCTCGTGACCGCATGGGCCGAGCAGACCTCGATGCAGGCGTTGCAGCCGACCACCTCGTTGCGGCTGTGGGCGCAGAGCTTCTGCCGGTAGTCGAAGAACTTGGGCTTCTCGAATTCGCCGACCAGTTCGCGCAACCGCATCAGCGTCTGCAGGCCGCGCGCCTGCGCAAGCCCACCCGGTACATGGAAGTAGCCTTGCGGCGGCGCATGCCAGTCGATGACCGGCGCGGCGCCGAGATCGAGCACCAGGTCGAAGGCGCCCTCGAGGCGCTCCGGTGCGCGATCGAAGCGGATCGCACCGGCCACGCTGCAGGCGCGTTCGCAGTCGCGGTGCGAGGTGCATTTGGCCAGGTCGATCTGGTAGTCCAGGCCGATGGCCTGCTCGGGGCAGGCCGCGACGCAGGCATTGCAGCGGGTGCACAGGTCGAGGTCGATCGGGTTGTCGCGCGTCCATTGCAGCTGGAAGGCGCCGAGCCAGCCGGCCAGCGATTCGAGGCGGCCGGCCAGCACCGGCCAGCGCCGCTCCTGGGCACCGCCGAGCGCGCCGGGCCCCTGGGAGAAGATCGTGACCTCGAGGCTGTCGCCGACCAGCGCCGCCGCCTGCTCGGCCTCGTCCAGCGCGCCGATGACCAGCAAGCGGCCCTGGCTCGCATAGCTGACCGTTGCCACCGGGTCCGGTTCGGGCAGGCTGGCGGCAGCCAGCAGTGCAGCGATCTTGGGCATCGCGCTGCGGGCGTCGCGGCTCCAGCCGCCGGTCTCGCGGATGTTGACGAAACGGATCGGCGAAGTGGCAGCGGGCGTCTGCTCGGCCAGTTCGCCGAACAGGCGCTTCTCCTGCGTGCAGGCGACCACCACCTCGTCGCCGGACTGGATGGCACGCTGGAAAGAGGCCGCCTCGCGGCGGCACAGCGCGGAATGGAGGGGCAGGGTTTCAGCCAGTGCGGTCCCGAGCGTCTTCGGCTCGAGGGGCATCGTCTGGTTGCAGTCGCAGATCAGCGTGGTGGTCATCGGTCGGTTGGCTGGCTGGTTGCGCATCGGCAACCGGCGGGCTGGGGGGATCTCCGGGATCGGACTGTGCCACGTCGGCCAATCCATCGTTCGCTGGAGTTTCTTGAGGCTCTTCCTCGAACAGGTTCAGAAACTTCGCGCTCGCCATCTGGCGCAACACGCTGTCGGGCAGGGGCGAGGGCTTGGCGTAGTCGTCGATGTAGATGTCGAGTCCGTCCATCACGTTGAAGTGCGGATCGGCGAACAGTTTCCGCAAGGCGGCGTTCTTGACTTCCGGCGCCACGCCTTCGGCGATGAAGGGCTTGAAATCCGAATCGATGCCGAGCGCCTGGGCGTCGGCCAGCGTGAGCGGCGGTGGCGCCTCCGCGGGCGGCATCGCCGGTGGCGCCGGCTCGGGCGCCGCAGCGATGCCGCGGGCCTCATCGTCGGCCCCGGGCGCCGGCTCGGCGGGCACCTGGCCCGCGCGCACCTGCTGCTTGCGGCGCGACCAGCGATCGAAGAAGCCTTCAGGCTCGCGCCGGGCCGCCCCAAGCCGGCCTGCGGCCCGCTCGGGGGGCAGCGACCCACACGAAGTGGGGGAGCTTGGGGGCTCCAGGCCGACGCCGGGCCGCCCCAAGCCGGCCTGGGCCCCCTCGGGGGGCAGCGACCCACTCGAAGTGGGGGAGCTTGGGGGCTCCAGGCCGACGCCGGGCCGCCCCAAGCCGGCCTGGGCCCCCTCGGGGGGCAGCGACCCACACGAAGTGGGGGAGCGTGGGGGCACTTCAGACATCGCCGGCTCCCCTGCCCCGCTTCTTCTCGGTCGAGACGCTCGCCGCGTTGCCGAAGCGATCCACCAGCGGCCGGAAGCTCTCGGGCCGCTTGCGCTTCTTGGGCTCGACCACATAGTGCGCCTGGATGAAGGCGCGCAGCCATTCGAGCACCTCGGCGGGCGCCGGCACCTGCTCGACGGTTTCCTGTGCGTCCAGCCAGCGGCCGGCCTCGTTGTAGCTCAGGGTCACGACCACCGGACGGGGGATCGGCTCCGGACCCAGGGTCGCTTCCTCGTCCATGCGCCAGAGCACGAACCAGCAGGGCGCCGGCGCGCTGGCATTGAGGTGGTAGCCCTCGGCCTCGTCGCGGTACAACTCGACCTTGAATCCGGGATGCAGCCAGGACTGCTCGCCCTGGTCGTCGCGCAGCAGGCGAGGCCCGGTGCCGAAGCCGGGCTCGTCCGGCACCACCGCATCCAGCGTCCAGCGCCAGGGCTGCCAGTGGCTCGAAGGGCCGTGAAGCCGTTCGCGCCTCATCACGACCGCGACGTCGAGCGTCGGCCGGGGCGCGGCAGAAGAGGTTTCAGGGATCGCCATGCAGGTGACGATAGCCGAAGCCGGAGCATCCACGGCGCCGCCACGTGTATGCGCATTCACACCCTGAAGCATGCTGTTACCGGTTTTCGTGACAAAGGTCCGCACAAAAAGGAAACCATAGTTCTCATTTCTAAAGAACGGCGGGTTTCTGCGCTCCAATCGGACCCATTCCACCGGAGACCCGCATGAGCTACTACGAACACCGCGACGAACTCGAAGCCCTCGAGGTGACCGTGTCCGAGCTCCTGATGGCCACCCCGGACATGAGCGACCCGCTGCTCGACCCGTCGGTCCATCAGGTGCTGAGGCTGTTGCGCGACCAGCACGGGATGGAGGCCGCGTTCGCCTGCGAGTTCGTCGACGGGCGGCAGGTCTCGCACCGCCGGCAGCCCTCGGAGCGCGCGCAATTCATCGACGAGCAGGCCGAGCCGCTCGAACTGGCTTTCTGCAAGCAGGTGCTCCGGGCCAAGGTGCCCGCGGGCTGCTACCTGAGCGCACCGGTGGTGTTCGCCAACGGCGCGATCTACGGCACTTTCTATTCCTACAGCTTCACGCCCGATCCGGCCCTGGAGGCGCGCGACCTCAAGAAACTCGAGATGGCTGCGCAGCTGGCCGCCCGGCTGATCACCGAGCGCCGCCAGCGCCCCGCGGCACCGACGCAGATGCCGCAGCAGAGCCGGCCGGCGGCAGCGCAATACGCCTGAGTCCGGTCCCGCGCGTCAGCGGGCGAAGACGCGGCGTTCGGGCAGGCGCCGGTTGACACTGCGTGCCATCTGCGCGTCGGCCTCCACAAGGTGGCCCGGCAGGGTCATGAGCCGCAGCGCATCGGCCGGCGGCAGGGCCCGGCTGTAGAGAAAGCGCAGCTGGCAGTCGCCGACGATGATCGCATCGCCATTGCACAGGGCATGCGCCCTCACCTTCTCGTTGTTGACGTAGGTGCCGTTGCGGCTGCCCATGTCGGTGAGCATGAAGCCGTCGCCGGTCCATTCGATGGCGGCGTGATGCCGGCTCACGCGTTGGCTGTCGATGCACACGCTGTTGCTGCCGGAGCGCCCGATGGTGGTGAGCGGACCCGCGATGTTGACCTGCCGCACGCTGCTGTGCCGGGCCAGGATGATCAGTCTTGCCATACCTCGTTCCTGTCGTTCATTGGACTGGGTCCAAGCTTAGGATCCGAGGCCCGTTTCGAAAGTAGGAAACAGAAGGCTTAATCCATTCCTGTTCGTTTCACGGGCGGGAAGTTTTGGCATCCGGCCAAGGAACCGGGCCGCGCGGCCGTCCTCAGCCCCTGGGCTTGTTCCGCCCGCCGAAGCGCGACTCGAGGAAGTCGAGCAAGGCGCGCAGCGCGGCGCTGTTGTGGCGCCGCTGCAGGTAGGCCGCCGACAGCCACATGTCGCTGCGCACATAGTCCTGCAGCACCGGCACCAGCTCGCCATGGTCGACGTGCGGCTGCACCAGCATCTCGGGCATGTAGATCACGCCGAAGCCCTGCATCGCGATCTCGATCAGCGGCGCCGCCTCGGTCGCATCCATGCGGCTCCTGACCTCGACATCGAAGGGCTGGCCGTCGACCTCGAATCGCCACGCCGGATGGGCGCCCAGGCGCGACTGGGTCAGCGCATCGTGGCCGGCCAGCTCGCGCGGGTGGGTCGGCTTGCCGTGCTTCTTCCAGTAGAGCGGCGAGGCGCACACCACCAGGTCGCGGCGCGCCAGCTTGCGCACGATCAGGTTCTCGTCCTCGATCGGGCCGAAGTGCAGCGCCAGGTCGATCGCGTCCTCGGCCATGTCGATCGCGCGATTGGTCAACTGCAGGCTGATGCTGACGTCGGGGTAGTGGCCCATGAACTGGCCGAGCAGCTTGGGCAGGTCGCCCTGCCCCGCGCCCAGCGGCGCCGAGATGCGCAGCCGCCCCGTGGGATGGTTCGCGTGCTCCTGGACCTCGGCCTGGGTCAGCTCGAACATTTCCATCATCGGCTTGCTGCGTTCGAGCAGCAGCGCGCCGGCATCGGTGAGGCTGACCGCGCGCGTGGAGCGGTTGAGCAGCCGCACGCCGAGCCGCGTCTCGAGTTCTGCGATGTACTTGCTCACCGTCGCCTTCGAGACGTCGAGCTTGGTCGCGGCTCGCGAGAAGCTGCCGTACGTGGCGACTTCGCGGAAGGTTCTGATCAGGTCGAGACTGTCCATGGCAGGCGCGCATTGTCGCCTGTCGCACCGCTGCCATAGCCGGCCGCCGCCATCGGCGTGCCGCCGCGCCGGACCTGCACCGCGCAGTACTTGAACTCCGGGATCTTGGCGAAGGGATCGAGCGCCGCGTTGGTCATCAGGTTGGCCGCCGCCTCGTAGTAAGCGAAAGGCACAAACACCGCGCCGGCCGGCGTGCCGTCGTCGCGCCGCACGTGGATCGCGATCTCGCCGCGGCGCGAGCGGATTGTGATCACGTCACCCGCAGCCAGGCCCAGCGCCTGCAGGTCGCCCTGGTTCATCGAGGCCGTGGCCATCGGCTCGATGGCGTCGAGCACGCTGGCGCGGCGCGTCATGCTGCCGGTATGCCAATGCTCGAGCTGGCGTCCGGTGATCAGCACGAAGGGATAGTCGGCATCGGGCCGCTCGGCCGCCGGGATGATGTCGGCCGGCACCAGCCTCACGCGGCCGTCGGCGGTCGGGAAGCTGTCGATGAAGACGATCGGCTGGCCCGGGTCGTCGGCATCGAGGCAGGGATAGGTCACGCTCGATTCGCGCTGCAGCCGCTCCCAGCTGATGCCGCCGATCGCGGCGTGCATGGCCTGGCGCATCTCCTCGTAGACCGCGGCGACGCCGGATTCCTCGCCCTCGTAGTGCCAGTCGAGGCCCTCCGCGGCGCCGGGCCGCCCCAAGGCGCGGACGGCCCCCTCGGGGGGCAGCGACGACACGAAGTGCGGGGCGTGGGGGCCTATCCTCTTTGCGAGCTGCTGGATGATCCAGAGGTCGGGCTTCGCATCGCCGGGCGGGTTCAGTGCCCGCAGGCCGAGCTGCACCATGCGGTCGGTGTTGCTCACGGTGCCGGTCTTCTCGGGCCAGGCGCTGGCCGGCAGCACGACATCGGCCAGCCAGGCGGTCTCGGTCATGAAGATGTCCTGCACCACCAGGTGCTCCAGGCTCGCCAGCGCATGCCGCGCGTGGTTCAGGTCGGGGTCGCTCATGGCCGGGTTCTCGCCCATGATGTACATGCCGCGGACCTTGTGCGGGTCGTCGTCGGGCGCCAGCGCCTTGTGCATGATCTCGACGACCGTGTAGCCCGGCGCCGCATCGAGCGGCATGCCCCAGAAGTCCTCGAACCACGCGTGCGCGGCCGCGTTGTCGACCCGCTGGTAGTTGGGGAACATCATCGGGATCAGCCCCGCGTCGCTCGCGCCCTGAACGTTGTTCTGGCCGCGCAGCGGATGCAGGCCGGAGCCGGGCTTGCCGATCTGGCCGGTGACGCTGACCAGCGCGATCAGGCAGCGCGCGTTGTCGGTGCCATGCACGTGCTGGCTGACCCCCATGCCCCACAGCACCATCGCGCCCTTGGCGCTGGCGAAGGCGCGCGCGACTTCGCGCAGCGTCTCGGCCGGCACGCCGCAGATCGGCGCCATMGCCTCCGGGCTGTAGCCCTTGACGTTCTCGCGCAGGGCCTCGAAATTGCTGACGCGGGTACGGATGAATTCCCGGTCCACCAGGCCTTCGTCGATCACCGTGTGGATCAATGCATTGAGCATTGCGACGTCGGTGTCGGCCTTGAACTGCAGCGTGCGCCAGGCATGCTTGCTGAGGTCGGTGCGGCGCGGGTCAGCCAGCACGATCTTCGCCCCGCGCTTGGCGGCGTTCTTCATCCAGGTCGCGGCCACCGGGTGGTTCGCGCTCGGGTTGGAGCCGATGATGAAGATCAGCTCCGCATGCTCGACGTCGTTGACGGGGTTGCTCACCGCACCGGAGCCCACGCCTTCCAGCAGCGCCGCCACGCTCGACGCGTGGCACAGCCGCGTGCAGTGGTCGACGTTGTTGCTGCCGAATCCGGTGCGCACCAGCTTCTGGAACAGGTAGGCCTCCTCGTTGCTGCCCTTGGCGGAGCCGAAACCGGCCAGCGCCTTCTTGCCGTGGGTGTCGCGCAGGCTCTTGAGCTTGCCGGCCGTCAAGGCGAGCGCTTCCTCCCAGCTGGCCTCGCGGAAGGCCTCGCTCCAGTCGCCGGGCCGCGGTGCCTCGTCGAAGTGCTTGGGCACGCCGGGCCTGCGGATCAGCGGCTTCGTCAGGCGCTGCGGATGGTGCGCGTAGTCGAAGCCGAAACGGCCCTTGACGCACAGGCGGCCATGGTTGGCGGGGCCATCGCGGCCGTCGACGCTGACGATCTTCTCGTCCTTGACGTTGTAGGTGAGCAGACAGCCGACGCCGCAGAACGGGCACACCGAATCGACCTTGCGGTCGACCTGCTGCGAGCCGATGAGGCTCTTGGGCATCAGGGCGCCGGTCGGGCAGGCCTGCACGCATTCGCCGCAGGCCACGCAGGTGCTGTCGCCCATCGGATCGTCGAGATCGAAGACGATCTTCGAGTGCTCGCCGCGCATCGCATAGCCGATGACGTCGTTGACCTKCTCCTCGCGACAGGCGCGCACGCAGCGGTTGCACTGGATGCAGGCGTCGAGGTTGACCGCCATCGCCGGGTGGGAGACGTCGGCCGCCGGTTGCTCGCGGCGCAGGGCCCTGAGCTCGGGGCGCACGGCGACATCGAGCCGGGCGGCCCACTCGCTCAGCTCGCCGTGCGGGCGGGTGGCGTCGTCGCCGATCCACTTGTAGCCTTCATCGGGCATGTCGGACAGCAGCATCTCGACCACCATCTTCTGACTCTTCAGCGCCCGCTCGCTGGTGGCCTGCACCTTCATGCCGGCGGTCACGCCGCGGCAGCAGCTTGGCGCCAGCGTGCGCTCGCCCTCGACCTCGACCACGCAGGCGCGGCAGTTGCCGTCGGGGCGCAGGCCGTCGGTGTGGCAGAGATGCGGAATCTCGACGCCGTGACGTTCGGCGGCCTTGAAGATGGTCTCGCCCTCGAAGGCCTCGATGGCGCGGCCGTCGAGCGTGAACGCCACCGTCTGCGGCATCCGTTCGGCAATCTTGGCCGGAGCAGGAATAGAGAAAGCTCCGCGCAGCGGCGCTTCGGAATTCGCCTTCGGAACGGCCGGGCGGCTCATAGGATCTCCTGCGGGAAGTACTTCTGGATGCTGCGAATCGGGTTCGGCGCCGCCTGGCCCAGCCCGCAGATCGACGCATCGCCCATCACCTGCGCCAGGTCTTCGAGGGTGGCGTTGTCCCAGGTGGCAGCCTGCATCAGCGCCGCCGCCTTGGCGGTGCCGACACGGCAGGGCGTGCACTGGCCACAGCTCTCGTGGGCGAAGAAGCGCATCACGTTGAGCGCCGCGTCGCGCGCCCGGTCGTGCTGGCTCAGCACCATCACGGCAGCCGAGCCGATGAAGGCGCCGTGCGGCTGCAGGGTGTCGAAGTCGAGCGGGATGTCGTCCATGCGCGCCGGCAGGATGCCGCCCGATGCGCCGCCCGGCAGGTAAGCGTGCAGCGTGTGGCCGTCCAGCATGCCGCCGCAGTATTCGTCGATCAGCTCCCGCACCGTGATGCCCGCGGGGGCGAGCTTGACGCCCGGATGCTTCACGCGCCCGCTGACGCTGAAGCTGCGCAGCCCGCGGCGCCCGTGGCGGCCGAAGCCGGTCCACCATTGCGGACCGCGCTCGACGATGTCGCGCACCCAGTAGAGCGTCTCGAAGTTGTGTTCCAGCGTCGGCCGGCCGAACAGGCCGACCTGCGCGATGTAGGGCGGCCGCATGCGCGGTTCGCCGCGCTTGCCCTCGATGCTCTCGATCATCGCGGACTCCTCGCCGCAGATGTAGGCGCCGGCGCCGCGCCGCAGTTCGATGCTCGGCAGCTCGCAGGGCGGATCGGCCCGAAGCGCGGCGAGCTCGGCCTCGAGCAGCGCGCGGCAGTCGTGGTATTCGTCCCGCAGGTAGACATAACAGGCATCGATGCCGACGATCTGCGCCGCCACCAGCAGTCCTTCGAGGAAGCGGTGCGGATCGCGTTCGAGGTAGCTGCGGTCCTTGAAGGTGCCAGGCTCGCCCTCGTCGAGGTTCACCGCCATGAGCCGGGGGGCCGGCTGGTCGCGCACGATGCGCCATTTGCGTCCGGCCGGGAAGCCGGCGCCGCCGAGGCCGCGCAGGCCCGAATCCTCGAGCGCCCGGAGCACGGCTTCGGCGTCTTCCTCGCCGTTGACCAGCGCGGCCGCCAGCGCATAGCCGCCGTGCGCACGATAGGTCCGGTAGTCGGTGAAGGGCGGCCGGGCCTCGACCGCATCGGACGGCGCGGAAATGCTCTGCCCGGCCCGATCGGCGGGGACGAAATTGGTGTGGCGCGCCACCGCCTGCCGGGGCCCGGAGGCCACCGCCTGCAGCACCTTCTCGACGCTCGCCAGCGGCACCGCCCGCTGGTGCACCGCCACCGCCGGCGCCTGCTCGCAGCGGCCGATGCAGGGCGCCGCGATCACGCGGACGTCGTCGCGGCCGGCCGCGCCCAGCAGGGCGGGCAGGCGCTCGATCAGCGATTGCGCGCCGGCCAGCTCGCAGGCCAGGCCGTCGCACACGCGCACCGTGAGCCCGGGCGCCTGCGCGTCGCCGCGCACGATCTCGAAGTGGTGGTAGAAGGTCGCGACCTCGTACACCTCGGCCATCGGGATGCCGGTCAGCGAGGCCAGCGCAACCAGGTGATGGTCGTGCAGGCAGCCGTGGGCGTCGTTGATCAGGTGCAACTGCTCGATCAGCAGGTCGCGCCGGTAGCCGGCCAACGGCCGCGCGCCGATCAGCGCACGCACCTCGGCCAGCGCGTTCTCCTCGGGTTGACGCCCCTTGAGCTTGCTCTTGCGGCGAATGCGCTCGCGCAGCTGGTCGGGCGTGGCGAGGGGGATGGCCTCGATCTTGTTCCGGGTGCCTGGGTGATTCATTGCCTCGGCTGTCTCATGGGGTTGTGTTGCCGCGCGAACGGGCGGCCTCCCCGACTGTCGGCCGCCCGGGCGCGCTTGGCAAATTGAATCCGCACATGGAGTGATTCAATAAAGAAATGACGCCCCGGGCAGCCCGCGCCCCCCGAGGGATCAGCCGCGCAAGGCGCCGCTGTGGGCCGCGACTTCGAGCTGCCAGTCCGGGCTCTGGAGCAGCACCAGGGCCGCCTCCAGCGCGCGCGAGGGCCGCACCGCCGCCTGCGTCATGAAGCCGATCGGCGTCAGCACCTCGGGCGCCACCAGCGGCAGCGCCTCGAACTGGCCCTGGCCGCGGACCGCATCCACCATCGCGCCCGGCAGCACGGCGCAGACCTGGCCGGACAGGACACTGAGCGCCAGGGTCAGCACCGAGTTGGTCTCGATGGCGGGTGAGACGACCGCGCCGGCCGCCTTGAAGGCCTGGTCGACGATCGAGCGGTTGTGCATTTCCGGTGTCAGCAGGCAGAGCGGCAGCTCGGCCGCCCGGGCCCAGCCGATCGGCTCGCCGATCCGCAGCGCTGCGGCGTCGCCGCGCTCGGCGCGGCGCAACAGGAAGTAGTGCTCGACGCTCTGCGGCCAGGCCGTGAGCTTGACCTCGCGCGGATGCATGCGCTCGGTGTAGCCCAAGGCGATGTCGAGCGACAGGTTCTCCAGTCCCGTTTCGAGTTCGAGCGAACTCATCGACAGCACGATCGGCACGATGCCGGGATGGCGCCCCTGCAACCGGCCTGCGAAGCGCGCCAGCAGCGGGATCGCGGTAGGCACGGCCGCCATGCGCAGGCTGCCGCGGGGATGCCCCTCCTCGCTCTTCAGCAGCTGCTGCAGCAATTCGTTCTCGCGCAGCATCCGGTGCGCCGCCGCCAGCACGGCCTCGCCCTCGTGCGTGAGCCCGGCATAGGTGCGGCCGCGCTTGACCACCACCACGCCGAACTCGGTCTCGAGCGCACGCAGCGCATTCGACAAGGCCGGCTGGGTGATGTGGCAGGCCTGCGCGGCGCGGCCGAAATGACGGTGCTCCTCGAGCGCGACGAGGTAGCGCATCGAGGCGAGCAGGTTCATGGAGCCCCCACGCTCGGCACTGCGTGTCCTCGCTGCCCCCCAAGGGGGCCGCAGGCCGCCTTGGGGCGGCCCGGCGCCGGCCTGGTCGCCCCCACGCTCGGCACTGCGTGTCCTCGCTGCCCCCCAARGGGGCCGCAGGCCGCCTTGGGGCGGCCCGGCGCCGGCCTGGTCGCTCCCGACATCTACGTGTTCTTGCTGACCGTGATGGTCGGGAACTTGGCCGAGAAGTCCTTGGCCTTCTCGGCGATGCCCACCGCCACGCGCCGCGCGACCGCCTTGTAGATGCCGGCCACCTCGCCATCGGGATCGGCCACGACGGTGGGCTTGCCGCTGTCGGCCTGGAGCCGGATGTTGATGTCCAGCGGCAGCGCGCCGAGGTAGTCCATCCCGTACTGCTCGGCCAACTTGCGGCCGCCGTCGGCGCCGAAGATGTGCTCCACGTGGCCGCAGTTCGAGCACACGTGCACCGCCATGTTCTCGACGATGCCGAGGATCGGCACGCCGACCTTCTCGAACATCTTGATGCCCTTGCGGGCGTCCAGCAGCGCGATGTCCTGCGGCGTGGTGACGATCACCGCGCCGGTCATCGGCACCCGCTGCGACAAGGTCAGCTGGATGTCGCCGGTGCCGGGCGGCATGTCGACGATCAGGTAGTCCAGGTCCTTCCAGTTGGTCTGGCGCAGCAGCTGCTCCAGCGCCTGGGTCGCCATCGGGCCACGCCAGATCATGGCTTCGTCCTGATCGACCAGGAAGCCGATCGACATCACCTGCACGCCGTGGTTCTCCAGCGGCTCCATGGTCTTGCCGTCCTCGCTCTCGGGCCGACCCTGGATGCCCAGCATCATGGGCTGGCTGGGACCGTAGATGTCGGCGTCGAGCAGGCCGACGCTGGCGCCCTCGGCGGCCAGCGCCAGCGCCAGGTTGGCCGCCGTCGTGCTCTTGCCGACGCCGCCCTTGCCCGAGGCCACGGCAATGATGTTCCTGACGTTCGGCATCAGCTGCACGCCGCGCTGCACCGCGTGGCTGACGACCTTGGTCGCGATGTTGACCGAGACGTTCTCGACCCCTGGCACCGTCCTGGCGGCCGCCACCAGCGCGCGGCGCATGGCCGGCTGCTGGCTCTTCGCCGGATAGCCCAGCTCGATGTCGAACGAGACCTCGCCCTCATGGATCTGCAGGTTCTTCAACGCCTTCGTGCTGACGAAATTCTTGCCGGTATTGGGGTCGAGGACGGCCTTGAGCGCCTCCGCGAGCGCCTCTTGCGTAACTGCCATTGATCACTCCTGAATGGCGGGTAGTCTAGTGCGGCGCCCGAAACACCGACGCCGGCGCAGCCTTGACCCCACCGGCGCGATCGGTTCGGCCTCTCAGCGCCGCAAGACGGGTACGCTCGACCGCCCATGCCGTCGCCGCACCCCGCCCCTGCCCCCGTCCCCGCCACCGGTCTCGTGCTGACCGGCGGCGGTGCGCGCGCCGCCTACCAGGTCGGCGTGCTCCAGGCCCTGGCCAAGCTTCGCCGCGCCGCCGGAGAACCCGCAAGGCGAAATCCGTTCCCGATCATCACCGGCACTTCGGCCGGGGCGATCAACGCGGCCGCACTGGCCTGCGGCACCGACGACTTCGACGCCACGGTTCGCAGGATCGCGCAGGTGTGGTCCCGGCTCGAGCCGGGGCAGATCTACCGCGCCGACGCCTTGACGGCGCTGCGCAGCGATGCGCCCTGGGCCCGCCTGCTGTCGGCCGGCTGGCTGATCGCCCGCTGGCGGCGCAGCGGCCTGCGCTCCCTGCTCGACAACACGCCGCTGCGCCAGCTGCTCGAACAGCTGGTGCCGCTGGACCGGCTCGCCGGCCTGATGTCGCAGGGCCATCTCGATGCGCTCGCGGTCACGGCATCGAGCTACGGCTCGGGCGAGCACGTGACCTTCTATCAGGCCGGCCCGCAGCAGCAGCCATGGGTCCGGTCCAGGCGACTGGCCACGGCGGTACGCATCGGGCACGACCATCTGCTCGCGTCATCGGCGATTCCATTCATCTTCCCGGCCAAGGCACTGGACGTCGACGGCCACATCGAATACTTCGGCGACGGCTCGATGCGCCAGTCGGCACCGCTGGCCGCGGCCATCCACCTGGGTGCGCAGCGCATCCTGGCGATCGGCGCCGGCCGCGTCATGGAGCCGACCCACGCGGTGGCGCCCAATGCCCTGAGCGGCTACCCGTCGCTGGCCCAGATCGCCGGCCATGCGCTGTCGAGCATCTTCCTCGATGCGCTGACCGCCGACGTGGAGCGCCTGCGCCGCATCAACGCGACGCTGGCCCTGGTTCCGCCGCAGGCGCGCCATGCCACTGCGCTGCGGCACGTGGAGCTGCTGCTGATCGCCCCCTCCGAGCGCATCGACGTGATCGCGGCGCGGCACGCCCACGCGCTGCCGGCGGCCGTGCGCAGCCTGCTGGGCGAGCCCGCGGTACCCGCGGAAACTGCCGAAATCAAGGGCGCCGCGCTGGCGAGCTACCTGCTCTTCGAATCGGCCTTCACGCGGGAGCTGATGGCGCTCGGGCGTGCGGACACGCTGAAGCAGCGCGAGGCGGTGTGCCAGTTCTTCGGCTGGGGCGGCCGGGGTCGGGCCTGAGGCAGGAGGTCTTCGCGGGCGGCTCAGGACGCACCATCGAAGCGCTTCACCATGCGAACGGCATCCTCCACGTCCTCGTAGTAGCCCGGACTCGTGCCCGCTTCGACAAAGCCGTGGCGCAGGTAGAAGGACTTCGCGGCCACGTTCCCGGCCCTGGCCTCCAGGCGCACGGCCCGGATGCCGGCCACGCCCGCCGTCGCCTCCAGCCACGCCAGCAAGGCGGAGCCCACGCCTTTTCGCCGCTCGGTTCCCCGAACCGCGAAGAGCGCGATGTGGGCCTCGTTGTCCCCGTACTGCATGATCGCAAAGCCCAGCAAGGCGCCCCGGCTTCGGGCGACCACGACATTGGTCGCCTCGTCGCGGATGCTGCGACGAACGCGCCACTCGGTCCAGCGCCACGAAAGACCACGTTCGATCGAGTCACGCGAGAGTTGCGCGATCTCCAGCGCATCGGACGGCTGGGCAAGGGTGATTTCGTACGCGGTGATCACTGGGAACTCGGGGCGGCAGCGAGACTATAGCCCTGCCAACTAAAATGCGGCTCCTTCCGCTGGCCGCATTCGGTTCCAGCCCGTTTCCTCTCCCCGAAAGCGCACCCCGCGATGTCCCAGCGCAAGATCTTCGTCACCACCGCCCTGCCCTACGCCAACGGCAAGTTCCACGTCGGCCACATCATGGAGTACATCCAGGCCGACATCTGGGTGCGCTTCCAGCGCATGCAGGGCCACATGGTGCACTTCGTGGGTGCCGACGACGCGCACGGCGCGCCGATCATGATCGCGGCCGAGAAGGCCGGCAAGACACCGCAGCAGTTCGTCGGCGAGATCGCCGCCGGCCGCAAGGAATACCTCGACGGTTTCCACATCCGATTCGACAACTGGCACTCGACCGACAGCGCCGAAAACACCGAACTCGCCCAGGGCATCTACAGGAAGCTCAAGGCGGGCGGGATGATCGCCAGCCGCACCATCGAGCAGTTCTACGACCCGGTCAAGGGCATGTTCCTGCCCGACCGCTACATCAAGGGCGAATGCCCGGTGTGCCACGCCAAGGACCAGTACGGCGACGCCTGCGAGGTGTGCAGCAGCGTCTATTCGCCGACCGAGCTGATCAACCCTTACTCGACGCTCACCGGGGCCACGCCCGAGCTGCGCAGCTCCGAGCATTTCTTCTTCAAGCTGTCCGACCCCAAGGTGGTCGACTTCCTCAAGGCCTGGACGCAGGACGGCAAGCTGCAGCCCGAGATGGCGAAGAAGGCCAGCGAATGGTTCGAGGCCGGCATGGCCGACTGGGACATCTCGCGCGAGGCGCCCTACTTCGGCATCGAGATCCCCGATGCGCCGGGCAAGTACTTCTATGTGTGGCTCGACGCGCCGGTGGGCTACCTCGCGAGCCTGAAGAACCACTTCGACAAAGGCCAGGCCGCGAACCACTGGCACGAGTCCTCGCGCACCGCGCAAAGCTTCGATGACTTCGTCGCCGACCCGACCGTGGAGCAGGTGCATTTCATCGGCAAGGACATCGTCTACTTCCACACGCTGTTCTGGCCAGCGATGCTGCAGTTCAGCGGCCGCAAGACGCCGAGCCAGGTCAACGTGCACGGCTTCATCACGGTCTCGGGCGAGAAGATGAGCAAGAGCCGCGGCACCGGCATCGACCCGCTCAAGTACCTGTCGATCGGCATGAACCCCGAATGGCTGCGCTACTACATCGCGGCCAAGCTCAACGCCAAGGTGGAGGACGTCGACTTCAACCCCGACGACTTCATCGCCCGCGTCAACGCCGACCTGATCGGCAAGTACATCAACATCGCGAGCCGCGCCGCGGGCTTCGTCGCCAAGCGTTTCGGCGGCAAGCTGGGCACGGTGTCGGCCGACGGCGCGGCCCTGCTGGCCACGCTGCAGGCCGCGTCGGCGCCGATGCAGGCGCTCTACGACGGCCGCGACTACGCCCGCGCCCTGCGCGAGATCATGGGCCTGGCCGACAAGGTCAACGAGTACGTCGACCAGAACAAGCCCTGGGAACTGGCCAAGAAAGAAGGCATGGACGCCCGCCTGCACGATGTCTGCACGACGTGCATCGAGGCTTTCCGCCTGCTCACGATCTACCTCAAGCCGGTGCTGCCGGCGCTGGCGGCCGAGGTCGAGGCCTTCCTCGCCAGCGGGCCGCTGCTGTTCGCCGACGCCGGCAAGCTGCTGGGCACGGGCCACGCCATCAAGGACTACAAGCACCTGATGCAGCGGGTCGACGCCAAGCAGCTCGACCAGCTGTTCGAAGCCCCGGTGTCCGAAGCCGCGGCACCGGCCGAGAAAACCGGCCTGCTCCCCGGCGGCGAAGGCATCGCCCCGACCATCACCATCGACGACTTCGCGAAGATCGACCTGCGGATCGCGAAGATCGTCGCCTGCCAGAAAGTCGAAGGCTCGACCAAGCTGCTGCACCTGACGCTGGATGCCGGCGAAGGCCGCACGCGCAACGTCTTCTCCGGCATCGCCTCGGCCTACCAGCCCGAGCAGCTGGTCGGCAAGCTCACGGTGCTGGTCGCCAACCTGGCGCCGCGCAAGATGAAGTTCGGCATCTCCGAGGGCATGGTGCTGGCCGCCAGCCATGCCGACGAGAAGGCGAACCCGGGCATCCACGTGCTGGAGCCGTGGCCGGGGGCGACCCCTGGAATGCGGGTGCGCTGAGGGCGGATGCGATGAAAGCCCGCTTCGCCCTGCTTCTTGCACTGGCCCTCTGCGCGGCGCTCCCCGGCTGCGCCGTCGTGAGCGTCGCCAGCACCGCGGTCAGCGTCGGCGCCGGTGCGGTAGGGCTCGCGGCCGACGCCGCCATCGGGACCGTGCGCATCACGGGCAAGGCGGTCGGCGCCGCCGCCGACGCGGTGCTGCCCGGCGACTCCGACTGACCGGCCGATCTGGCGCCCACAATGACGCCATGACCTCGCACCTGAAGCTCGCGCTCTTCCGACCCCGACTGATCGACGCGTTGGCCGGGTACGACAAGGAGCGCTTCCTCAAGGACGTCGGCGCCGGCGTCACGGTGGGCATCGTCGCCCTGCCGCTGGCGATGGCCTTCGCGATCGCCTCCGGCCTCAAGCCCGAGGCCGGCATCTGGACCGCCATCATCGCCGGCTTCCTGATCTCGGCCCTCGGCGGTTCGGCGGTGCAGATCGGCGGCCCGGCCGGGGCCTACATCGTGGTCGTCTACGGCATCGTCGAGCGCTACGGCGTCGCCAACCTGCTGATCGCCACCGCCTGCGCCGGCGTGCTGCTGTTCCTGATGGGCCTGTTCCGCCTCGGCACGCTGGTGCGCTACGTGCCGCTGTCGATCGTGGTCGGCTTCACCAACGGCATCGCGGCGCTGATCCTGATCTCGCAGCTGAAGGACTGGCTCGGGCTCGCGATCCCGAAGATGCCGGCCGACATGTTCTCGCAGCTCCACACGCTGGCCACGAACCTCGGCAGCCTCAACCCGCACGCCTTCGCGCTCGGCATGGCCTGCCTGCTGGGCCTCGCCGCCTGGCCGCAACTGCTGGTGGCCGGCAGCTGGATCGGCCGCACGGTACACCGCGTGCTGGGCCGCGTGGCCCACTCGCGCGCCGCGCGGGCCGGTTCGCGAATGCCGGGGCCGATCGTCGCGATGGTCACCCTCACCCTGGTGTCCTGGGGCTTCAGCTTTCCGGTGGAAACCATCGGCACCCGTTTCGGCGGTATCCCCGAGGGCCTGCCGGCCTTCGCGCTGCCCGCGTTCTCGTGGGAGACGGTCAAGCAGCTGGTGACGCCCACCCTCACGATCGCCGCGCTCGGCGCGATCGAGTCGCTGCTGTGCGCCCGTGTGGCCGACCAGGTCGGCGGCCTGCCGCGCCACGACCCGAACCAGGAACTGATGGCCCAGGGCATCGCCAACACGGTGGCGCCCTTCTTCGCCGGCATGCCGGCCACCGGCACCATCGCCCGCACCGTGACCAACGTGCGGGCCGGCGCCAGTTCGCCGATCGCCGGCATCGTCCACGCGCTGACGCTGGGTCTGGTGGTGCTGCTGGCCGCACCGCTGGCCCGGCACGTGCCGCTGGCGGTGCTGGCGGGCATCCTCATCTTCGTCGCCTGGAACATGGGGGAATGGCGCCAGTTCTCGCCGCGCATGCTGCGTCGCTTCAGCCGTCACTATCGGCTGCTGATGCTGGGCACCTTCTTCCTGACGGTGGTGTTCGACCTTACTGTGGYGGTCGAAGTGGGGATCGTGGGGGCCTGCACGCTCTTCGTCTGGCGCATGAGCCAACTCTTCAGCGTCGAGCTGGCGTCGCTCGAGCCGCCGGTGCTGACCTACAGGCTGCAGGGCGCGCTGTTCTTCGGCGCCGCGGCCAAGCTCGATCCGGTGGTGGCGGCGGTCGAGCGCGCACCGCGCGGCATGACGGTGGTGCTCGACGCGATGCAGCTGTTCTCGATCGACGCCACCGGCATGGACGCGCTGCGCCAGCTGCACAAGGCGGTGCGCGAGCGCGGCGGGGTGCTGCGGGTCGAATCGCTGCAGGCCCAGCCGCGCGAGGCCTTCGAGCGCTCGGGATTCGCAGCCGAGATGGCGGGCGGCGTCGCCGATCCCACCGGGCACGGCCACTGAGCTTGCCGAGCGCCGACCCTTCAGTTCTGCGCGAAGCAGTAGAGCAGGCCCGCGCCGCCGACCTTCTTGAGCGCATCCGGGCTGCAGCCCGGGGTGCCATGCGAGGAGTTCCAGGACATCGACGCTGGCGGGGCGTTGGTGCCCATGCGGTTGTGATGGCCGACGATCGCCGAGCCGTCGCCGCTCTGGGTCCAGTTGCCGCAGGTCGTGTCCTTGCCGTCGCTCATGGCCCGGCCGTCGGGTGACGAGCCGGTCAGGATGTCATGCTGGTTGACGGGATCGCCGGTCGCAGGGACGACGTCGCCCTTTTCGGTCAGCGCCGTCTGCTTGTTGATCTTGTTGTCGCCGTGCAGTTCTTCGACGTTGCTGGCGATCAGCTCGCCCTTGACGTTGTACCAGGGCCCGCTGCCGATCCGGTCGCGCGCATTCACCGCCGGGCTGGTGGCCGTCGCGGTGGTGCTCAGGTAGGCGCGCCAGGTGCGGCCGCCGGCGCCGACGCTGGCCGCCAGGCTCTGGCAGCGGCGGTCGGCACCCGCCAGGCCGCCGAAGTCGGCGCCCTTGCCGGGATTCACGCTGGTGATGAAGAAGCTCATCTTGCTCTGCGGCTTGGAGGGCCCGCTGCCGGTGCAGGCCGCCACGATCAAGGCGGCTGCGGTGGCGGCAAGGACCATCGAGTATCGACGCGTCATCGGCATGTCTCCTGGGTTGTTATTGGGAGCTGCCACGCTAGCGCATGCAGAGGCCGGCTTCAATGCGGATTCCACCCGGTAAAATCGCCACCAAAGGTCCTATTGCCATGTCCATCTTCGCCCGCCCCCACTACACGTCCGAAATCACCAGCTTCATCGAGCAGATGAAGGAGCAGAAGCCGACGCTGGAGGCCGAGCAGCGCGCCGGCCGCGCCCTGCTCTGGGACAAGCACCTCGACCGCAGCCTGCTCGAGGAATACAGCGAAGCCAAGGTCCCGCAGCAGCCCTACGTCTACCAGACCCGCGTGAAGTAAGTGGTCATCCGGGCCGTTCCGGGTTCCGGCGCCCGTCGCCAGGGCGATGGCAGCGCATCGGAGGACACCGTCCGCTCGGCGCCGGACGAGGTGATCGCGGACGACGGCGCGGCCGTGGTCGCCGCGATGCCCGAGGTCATCGACCAGGTGGCGCTGGCCCGGCTCTACGGCGAGCCGCTGTTCGCGCTGCCGAACGACCTGTACATCCCGCCAGAGGCGCTGCAGGTCTTCCTCGAAGCCTTCGAAGGCCCGCTGGACCTGCTGCTCTACCTGATCCGCAAGCAGAACTTCAACATCCTCGACATCCCGATGGCGGGGCTGACGCGGCAGTACCTGAGCTACGTCGACGAGATCCGCCAGACCAATCTCGAACTGGCGGCCGAATACCTGCTGATGGCCGCGATGCTGATCGAGATCAAGTCGCGCATGCTGCTGCCGCCGAAAAAATCGGCCGAGGGCGAGGAAGTCGAAGATCCGCGCGCCGAGCTCGTGCGCCGCCTGCTCGAGTACGAGCAGACCAAGCTGCAGGCCGCCACGCTGAGCGCCATGCCGCAGGCCGGACGCGATTTCTGGAAGGCCCAGGTCTACATCGAGCAGTCGCTCAAGCCACGCTTCCCGGACATGAACGTGGTCGACCTGCGGGAAGCCTGGGCCGACATCCTGAAGCGCGCCAAGCTCGTGCAGCACCACAAGATCTCGCGCGAGGAGCTCAGCGTGCGCGAGCACATGAGCATCGTGCTGCGGCACCTGCAGGGACGTCAGTTCGTCGAGTTCGAGAAGCTGTTCGACGTCTCGCGCGGCGCACCGGTGCTGATCGTCACCTTCATCGCGATGCTCGAGCTGGCCAAGGAAACCCTGATCGACATCACGCAGGCCGAAGCCTTCGCACCTATCTACGTACGGCTGGCGTACACGCCGGCCTGAGCCCCGCGTGTCCCGCCGCCTCGCGGAGCGACCGGACTCCGATGAGCTTCCCGGCTCGGCAGCACGGCCGATCGACAACCTCGAAATCGACACCTGAACCCGATGAGCTACAGCGTCAAGGAAATCTTCTACACCCTGCAGGGCGAAGGCGGCCAGGCCGGCATGCCGGCCGTGTTCTGCCGCTTTGCCGGCTGCAACCTGTGGAGCGGCCGCGAGAGCGATCGCGCCAGCGCCGTCTGCCGCTTCTGCGACACCGATTTCGTCGGCACCGACGGCACGCTGGGCGGCAAGTTCGCGAGCGCCGAGTCGCTGGCCGACACCATCGCCGCGCAATGGCCGGCCGATGACACCGCGCATCGGCTGGTCGTGCTGACCGGCGGCGAGCCGCTGCTGCAGGTCGATGCCGCACTGATCGCCGTACTGCATGCGCGCAGCTTCCGCATCGCGGTGGAAAGCAACGGCACCGTGGCGGCACCCGAGGGCATCGACTGGCTTTGCATCAGCCCGAAGGCGGGCGCGCCCTGGCTGCAGCGCTCGGGCCAGGAACTCAAGGTGGTATGGCCGCAGCCCGGCCTGGACCTCGACGCGCTGCAGGCCGGCAGCCACTTCGCACACCACTTTCTGCAGCCGATGGACGGCCCCGCGCAGGCCGACCACATCGCGCTGTGTATCGACACCTGCATGCGCCGCCCCGGCTGGCGCCTGAGCCTGCAGACTCACAAGCTGACCGGCATCCGCTGACCTCGGAACATGACGACCCTCGCGATGAACCTTCGACGATTCACCGTCAGCCAGCGCTTCTTCTTCGACGCCGCCCACACGCTCGAGCGTGCCATCGAGACCGAAGCCAGCCGCCGCATCCACGGCCACACCTACCGCGCGGAAGTCGCGGTCAGCGGCCCGCGCGATGCCCGGACCGGCATGGTCGTCGACCTCGGCCTGCTGCGCCGGCGACTGGACGCGCTGCGCGAACGGCTCGACCACCACCTGCTCGACGAAGTGCCCGGACTGGGCACGCCGACGCTGGAAAACCTCTGCGTGTTCATCGCCGACGCCCTCGCCGACATGCAGCCGGCGCCCTCGCGCGTGCGGGTCTGGCGCGAGGCACTGGGCGACGAATGCGTGCTGGATCTGGCGCCGCGCGCTTGAGCGCCAAGGCCGGTGTCCCGAAGCCGGCGGTTCAGGTTCAGGCCGACTCGACGCCGGGCTCCCGCCCCATCAAATCCGCGACCGCCTGCGCAGCCTGTACGCGGCCGTCCAGCACGGCCACCACGCTGCCGGAAATCGGCATCTCGACGCCCATATGGCGCGCACGCTGCACCACCGCCCTCGCGCAGTAGACGCCTTCGGCCACATGCCCGAGCGACTCGACCGCCTGCGACAGCGTCCGGCCCTGCGCCAGCAGCAATCCGACCTTGCGGTTGCGCGACAGGTCGCCGGTCGCGGTGAGCACCAGGTCGCCGAGCCCCGACAGGCCCATGAAGGTCTCGGCCCTGGCGCCGAGGGCGACACCGAAGCGCGTCATCTCGGCCAGGCCGCGCGTGATCAGCGCGGCCCGCGCATTGAGGCCGAGGTCGAGCCCGTCGGCCAGTCCGGTCGCGATCGCGAGCACGTTCTTGACCGCGCCGCCGACTTCGACGCCGACGATGTCCTCGTTCGCGTAGACACGCAGGGTCGGCCCATGGAAAGCCCCGACCAGCGCCTCTCGCACGGCGGCCGAGGGACTGGCCGCAACCAGCGCGGTAGGCCGGCCCTGTGCCACTTCCTGCGCAAAACTCGGGCCGCTCAGTACGCCGGCCGTGAGGCCGGGTGCCACACGCGCCTGGATCTCATGGGCCAGCAGCCCCACCTCGGCGGAGCCGGCCTGCGCCGGCTCGACACCCTTGGAGAGCCATGCCACCGGACAGCCGACATGGCGCAGCAGGCCGAGTTGCTCGCGCAGCGCCGACATCGGCGTCGCCACGATCACGAGCTCGGCGTCCGCGAACGCGGACGATGCCTCGCCGCCGCGCACATTCAGCGTCGTGGGGAATCCGATGCCGGGGAGATAGCGCGCGTTTTCGCGCGCCGACGACATGGCCTGGACCTGGGCGGCATCGCGCGCCCACAGCGTCACCGCATGGCGGCCGGCGGCATTGATCGCCAGCGCCGTGCCCCAGGCACCGGCGCCGAGCACGCAGATCTTCATCGGCGAAAGGGCCGCTCTCGGCAGATTTACTGCGTGACGATCGGCGAAGCCTGGCCGGCGGCCTGGGCTTGCTGCTGCTCGAACATCGCCTGGAAGTTGATCTCGGCCAGGTGCACCGGCGGGAAGCCGCCGCGCTGGATCACGTCGGCCACGTTGCCGCGCAGGTAGGGGTAGACGATCTGCGGGCAGGCGATGCCGAGGATCGGGCCCATCTGGTCTTCCGGCAGGTTGCGGATCTCGAAGATGCCGGCCTGCTTGGCCTCGACCAGGAACACGGTCTTGTCGTTGATCTTGGTCTGCACGGTGGCCGACACGGTGATCTCGAAGATGCCGTCGGTCACCGGCTGGGCGTCGACGCCGAGCTGGATGTCGACGGTCGGCTGTTCCTGTTCGAGCAGGATGGCCGGCGAATTGGGTTGCTCGAGCGACAGATCCTTCAGGTAGACGCGCTGGATCTGGAAAACGGGGTCTTGTGCTTGCTGGTCGGCCATGGCTCTAACTTTCGGGAAATCAAAACAATGCCCGCCCGGGAGCTCCCGGAGCGGGCTGCTGGAGGTAGCCGGCCATTATGGCCCGGCGGAAGACCCCCCACGCGGTGCACTTCGCGTCGTCGCTGCGCCCCGAGGGCGGCGCAGTCGGCCTTGGGGCGGCCCGGCGTCGGGCTCAGGCGCCGTGCAGCAACGACGTCAGTCCACCCCGTCCGTCGAGCGCGATCAGGTCGTCGCAGCCGCCGACGTGGGTCTCGCCGATGAAGATCTGCGGCACCGTGCGACGGCGCGTGAGGTCCATCATCGCGGCCCGTGCCTGCGGGTCGCTGTCGATGCGGATCTCTTCGATCTGTTCGACGCCCTTGGACTTGAGGATTTGCTTCGCGCGAATGCAGTAGGGGCAAACGGCGGTGGTGTACATCTTGACGGCTTGCATCGCGACTATTTCGTGGGGTTTCAGGCCTTTTCAAGCGGCAGATTAGCGTCTTTCCAGGATTTGAGTCCGCCGGCCACTGCTTGGGCCTGCTCGTAGCCGAGCTTCCTGGCCGTGGCGACCGCGCGCTGTGCCCGTGCCCCACTGGCGCAGATAAGCAACAACGGCAACGACTTGTTCTTCACGGCGGTCGGCAGCTTCTGCTCGAGTTGGGCCAGCGGCACGTTCTTGGCGCCCGTCACGTGACCGGCGGCGAATTCCTCGGGCTCGCGGACGTCGACCACCACCGCGCGCTCACGGTTGATCAGTTGCACCGCCCCCTGCGCCGAGAGCGAGCCGGCGTTCGCGCCGCGCACCATCGGCCATGCCAGCATGCCGCCCGAACTGAGCGCAATCAGGATCAGCATCCAGTTGTCGATGATGAATTTCACGGTATTCCTTGAGTGGCAAACCCCGGATTTTAGAATGTCGGCTTTCCGCACGCGTTCCCAAAGGCCTCTCCCATGCACAAACTGGTACTGATCCGCCACGGCGAATCGACCTGGAATCTCGAAAACCGCTTCACCGGCTGGACCGATGTCGACCTGACGCCGACCGGCGTCGAGCAGGCCAAGCAGGCCGGCCGGCTGCTGAGGGCCGAGGGCTACGACTTCGACGTCGCCTACACCAGCGTGCTCAAGCGCGCCACCCGCACGCTCTGGCACACGCTCGACGAACTCGACCGCACCTGGCTGCCGGTGGTCCATTCCTGGCGCCTCAACGAGCGGCACTACGGCGGCCTGCAGGGTCTCAACAAGGCCGAGACGGCCAAGAAGTACGGTGACGAGCAGGTGCTGGTCTGGCGCCGCAGCTACGGCACGCCGCCGCCGCCGCTCGAGCCGAACGATCCGCGCAGCGAGCGCGGCGACGTCCGCTACGCCAAGCTGGCGCCCGAGCAGGTGCCCCTGACCGAATGCCTGAAGGACACGGTCGCCCGGGTGCTGCCGTTCTGGAACGAATCGATGGCGCCGGCGGTCCGCGCCGGCCGCCGGCTGCTGGTGGCCGCGCACGGCAATTCCATCCGCGCGCTGGTGAAGTACCTCGACGGCATTTCCGACGACGCCATCGTGGGCCTGAACATTCCGAACGGGATCCCACTGGTGTACGAGCTCGACGACGAGCTCAAGCCGCTGCGCCACTACTATCTCGGCGACGCCGACGCCGCCGAGAAGGCGGTGGCCGCGGTGGCTTCCCAGGGCAAGGCGTAACAGAAATTCTCAATTTGTTCGGCTGGGTGAGGAACCGCGGCCGGCAACTTGCTTCCAAGCTGTGTATATTGGGCTGACAGGCGACAAGGACACTTTCACATGGGCCAGAAAATGAAGATCACCGGCTGGGTCGCCGCGGGCGCCTTTGCCGGCGTGCTGACCACCGTCTCGTTACAAACCGTTGCGCGCGGGTCGCTGGCTCCCTTGCCCCTCGAGGAACTGCAGCAGCTGGCTGCTGTTTTCGGCATGGTCAAGAGCGACTATGTCGAGCCGGTCGACGAGAAGAAGCTGATTTCGGATGCGATCTCGGGCATGGTTGCCGGGCTCGACCCGCATTCGCAGTACTTCGACAAGAAGTCCTTCAAGGAATTCCGCGAAGGCACCACCGGCCGCTTCGTCGGCGTCGGCATCGAGATCTCGCAGGAAGACGGCCTGATCAAGGTGGTGTCGCCGATCGAGGGCTCGCCGGCCTTCCGCGCCGGCCTCAAGCCCAACGACCTGATCACCAAGATCGACGACACCGCGGTGCGCGGACTGTCGCTCAACGAGGCCGTCAAGCGCATGCGCGGCGAGGCCAACACCAAGGTGCTGCTGACCATCTTCCGCAAGGACGAGAACCGCACCTTCCCGGTCACGATCACGCGCGAGGAAATCCGCACCCAATCGGTTCGCGGCAAGGTGATGGAGCCGGGCTACGCCTGGATCCGCCTGTCGCAGTTCCAGGAACGCACGGTCGACGATTTCGTCAAGAAGGTCGAAGAGATCTACAAGCAGGACCCGAACCTCAAGGGCCTTGTGCTCGACCTGCGCAACGACCCCGGAGGCCTGCTCGACGCCGCGGTCGCGATCTCGGCCGCGTTCCTGCCCGAGAACGTCACGGTGGTGTCGACCGACGGCCAGCTGGCCGAGAGCAAGTCGATCTACAAGGCGGCGCCCGAGTTCTACCAGCGCCGTGCCGGCAGCGACCCGCTGCGCAACCTGCCCGCGGCCCTGAAGACCGTGCCGCTGGTGGTGCTCGTGAACGAAGGCTCGGCCTCGGCCAGCGAGATCGTCGCCGGCGCCCTGCAGGACCACAAGCGCGCCACCGTCATGGGCAGCCAGACCTTCGGCAAGGGCTCGGTGCAGACGGTGCGTCCGCTCGGCCCCGACACCGGCCTGAAGATCACCACGGCACGCTACTACACGCCCAGCGGCACCTCGATCCAGGCCAAGGGCATCGTGCCCAACGTGCTGGTCGACGAGAGCGCCGAGGGCAGCCCCTTCGCGGCGCTGCGCATGCGCGAGGCCGACCTCGAGAAGCAMCTGGCCAGCGGCCAGGGCCCCGAGAGCAAGGACCCCGAGCGCGAGAAAGCCCGCGACGAGGCCCGCAAGCGCCTCGAGGAAGAGGCCAAGAAGCCGCCGCAGGACCGGAAGGTGCCCGAATTCGGCGCCTCCGACGACTTCGCGCTGACGCAGGCCCTCAAGAGCCTCAAAGGCCAGCCGGTGCTGGTCAGCAAGACGCAGATCATCGTCGACAACAAGGAAGAGAAGAAGGACAACTGATCCCGGGCGGCTCCAGCGGGAGCCGTCGCCCCGGCGATCGCGCGGCGCATGGAAGACCACGACCTGCTGCGCTACTCGCGCCACATCCTGCTGGAGGAATTCGGCATCGAGGGCCAGGCGCGCGTGAGCGCCGGACATGCCCTGGTGATCGGCGCCGGTGGGCTCGGTTCGCCCGCCCTTCTCTATCTCGCCGCGGCCGGCGTCGGGCGCATCTCGCTGGTCGACGACGACGCGCTCGACCTCACCAATCTCCAGCGCCAGATCGCGCACACCACGGCCCGCGTGGGCATGCCCAAGGTCGAGTCCGCGGCCGAGGCGATGCGTGCGATCAACCCCGACATCCGGATCGAGACCCACTGCCTGCGCGCCGATGACGCGTTGCTGGCCGAGCTCGTGGCGAGCGCCGACGTGGTGCTCGACTGCAGCGACAACTTCGCTACCCGGCATGCCGTGAACCGCGCCTGCGTCGCCCAAGCCAAGCCGCTGGTGGCCGGGGCCGCGATCCGCTTCGACGGCCAGCTCAGCGTCTACGACACGCGCGATGCTGCCTCGCCCTGCTACGCCTGCCTGTTCCCGCCGGATGCTGCCTTCGAGGAGACGCGCTGCGCCGTGCTGGGCGTCTTTGCGCCGGTGGTCGGTGCCATCGGCACGCTGCAGGCCAACGAGGCGCTTAAACTGCTCGCCGGCATCGGCCCCTCGCTGGCCGGGCGCCTGCTGATGTTCGACGGCCGCCGCACGGCCTTCGACACGCTGGGGGTGGCGCGCGACCCGAGCTGCACGGTGTGCGGGCACCGCCCGCTGCCCTAACCGCCCGGCGCCGAATGCTGCCTCGCCTTCGCGGCACCGGCGGCGGCGCCGCGCGAGGACGGCTTCTTTGCCTCGGCCAGCGCCAGCAGGGGGTTGATCGCGGCCAGCGCCAGCGCCGCCGCGCCGCGCGTCGCCAGCGGCGCGGCCTCCACGCCCGCCTTCGGTGACGCAAAGCTGCCGCGCACCCGCAACGGGCTGCGCAGCGCCAGGATGCTCATGTCCTTGGGCTGCGGCCTGACCACGATGTCCATCCGCTCGGTGGCCAGGTTGATGTTGCCGGTGGCATTGAACACGGTGTCGCTAGTGTCGAAGACCAGGCTGCGGCCGTTCATCACCCCCTTGTCGACATCGAAGGCCACCGCGGCGCAGCGCAGTTCCACGTTGCGGTCGCCCTCGAGCAGGAACTTGATGATCTCGCCGCCGTCGAGGCCCAGGTACTCGAGCAGCAGATTGCTGAACTGGCCCTTTCCGGTGATGGCCGCGACATCGCCGGAGGCAGCGCCCAGCCAGCTCGCCATCGAATTGCCCCGGCCGGACAGGTTGATCCTTCCGTCGAGCCGGCCGAAACTGGTCTTCAGCGTCTCGATCTTCGGAATCAGCCTGCTGAGCTGCATGGCCCGGATGTCGAGCGCGGCCCGGATGTCGGCCGGATCCTGGGTCGCGTCGATCCGAATCGCGCCGCCGATCTTGCCGCTGGCCACCCCGAGGTGGAGCGGGTCCAGGACCAGCACGCCGTCCTTCAGCTTCACCTGCACGCTGCCATTGTCGAGTGGCAGCTCGCGCACGTTCTGGATCCGCTCCGCGGTGTAGCTGACATCGGCGTTCATCGCGCGCAGGCGCTCGAAGTCCAGCGGGGCGTCCGGCAGCACCTTGCGTGCGGGGTCGTTCTGCTTTCGCCTGTTGACCTGGGTGATCGTCGGCGGCGGCGCCACACCCTCGACCGCGCTGGCCGAGCGCGCGGTCGGCGGCAGGCCGATCAGCGGGCCGAGATCGTCCATGTCCATGACCCGCGAGCGCAGGGTGCCCGCCAGGTGAGGGATCTTCTGCGCCTTGTCGAACTGCATGTCGCCGGCGATGTCGGACAGGCCCAGCCGGCCCTTCAGCCCCCGCACTTCCCACAGCGCGGCGTTCTTTCTCAGGTTGCCGCTCAGCGCATAGGGCGGCGTCTGCGGCAGGGCGATGCCCAGCGCCGGGTAGAGCCGGCCCAGGTCCGGGCCCCGCATCTCGAAGCGGGCGTCGAGTCCGTCGAGGTCGGCCAGTTCGACCACCGTGCCATCAGCCTTCAGGCGGGTCTGACCGGCCTTCAGATCGATCTCGATCGGAAACGGCGGCCGACCTGCGGAAGTCAGCTGCAGCACGTTGCCCGTGCGGCCGACCGCGGTCAACGGCTGGGCGCGGTAGCGGCCCTTGACCTGGTAGCTGAGCGGCATGTCGCCACGGCTGCTGTCGAAGCTGAAATCGGCATGCAGGTCCAACTCCAGCGCCGGAGCCAGGAAATCCACACTGCCACCGTCGACCTCGATCAGCCCGATGGTCGGTACCGTGCCCGCTTCGCCCTCACCCTTGCCGAAGGCCCAGGTCTTGCGGCCATCTGCCTCCATCTGCAGCCCGACCGAAGGCTGGCTCAAGCGCAGACGCGGCAGCACGACGCGCTGCGCCAGCAATTGCCAGAAGCTGATATCGAACTCGGCCCGCTCGGCGCGCAGCAGGTAGGGGTCGCGGGCCCAGGAGGGGTTCGCGAACGCGATGCCGTCGAACTTGACCGTCGCCAGCCGCCAGCCCAGATCGACATCCAGGTGGCGCGTGACCTCGAACCGGCGACCGGTCTTTTCGCTGACATGGCGATTCAGCGGCTCGCGCAGCATGTCCCAGGGAAAGAAGGCGAACCCCAGCAGGCATGCCGCGAACAGCCCGAGCACGAACCCAAGGAGCCCCAACCAGAGGCGGCGGTGCGCAACAGCAGCAGGCGCGTCGGGCATGGAGCGTCAATCGATCGGCGCGGCCATCCGCTCGGAGGAGACAGCTTCGGGCGCGAGGAGGCAGACGACAGCGATTCCCGAGACAGCAGCGCTCGTGGCCGCCTCGGCCAAGCGCAACTCGGCCATGGCGGGCTCGCCGCCCGCGACCGCAGCGCCTGCCGCGAGAGCGATGAGGCCCATGGCGATGAAACTCCAGACAACGTTCATTGCGGCACCTCAAGGATTCGTTTCGTGAAGACGGCCATGCGATGGACTCGAGCATGCGCGGCCGGGGCCGTGGCCTGGGTCGGCGGCCGGCCGGACTGGTTGTGGGGCGCAACCTACGGCCGCCTTCCCCGGCCGCCGTAAGAACAAGACTACAGCTTGAAGCCCTTCATGCCTTCACCCTCCCGGCAGATAATCCGTAACACTGCCAGCTTTCCTTTGGGGCAAGCCAGGCCGGCGAGGCTTGCCTGGGGGCAGCGGTTCTCATGGACGCAAGATTGAAAACCTACATCGTCGAAGACAACATCACGATCCGAGAGAATCTCGTCGGCACCTTGGAGGAACTCACGTGCATCTCGGCGATCGGTTACGCGGAGACCGAGGCTGAAGCGAGTCAATGGCTGGTCGACCATACCGACGATTGGGAACTGGCCATCGTCGACCTGTTCCTCAAACAGGGCAGCGGCCTGGGCGTTCTGCAAACCTGCAAGGACCGGCGTCCGAGCCAGAAGGTGGTGGTGCTCAGCAACTACGCCACGCCCGACATCCGCAAGCGCTGCGCCCAGTTCGGCGTCGACGCGGTGTTCGACAAATCCAACGAGATCGACGGCCTGATCGATTTCTGCATTGCGCAGGCGGCCTTGCTCAAGGCCACCCGGAACTGACCCCACGCGACGCGGGCTCAGTCGATCAGCTTGTTCTTCAGCGCGTAGTAGGTCAGGTCGCTGTTGGACGAGAGATTCATCTTCTCCATCAGGCGCGTACGGTAGGTGCTCACCGTCTTCACCGACAACGACAGCGTCTTGGCGATGTCCCCTGCGGTCTCGCCCTTGGCCAGTTTGAGGAAGACCTGGAACTCGCGCTCCGACAGGTGTTCGTGCGGCGCAGCGTCGTCCTTGCGATCGAGCTGGCGCGCCAGCAATTCGGCCACTGCCGGCGTAATATAGCGCCGGCCCAGCGAGATGGTGCGGATCGCGTTCACGATCTCGATCGGCTCGCACTCCTTGTTGAGGTAGCCGCTGGCCCCCTGGCGGATCAGGTTCATCGCGTAGTGCTCTTCGGGATAGCCGCTCAGGATCAGGATGCCCACGTCCGGCGCCTTGGCGCGGATCATGGCCAGGGCGTCGATGCCACTCTGGCCGGGCATGGAGAGGTCCATCACCAGTACATCGAGTTCCGTGGTCCGGACAAGCTCGATCGCCTCGCGGCCGCTGGCCGCCTCACCCACCACGCGAAGGTCGACATGCTCCGAAAAGAACTGGCGCAAGCCGGAACGCACGATGGCGTGGTCGTCCACAATTCCGATCTTGATCATCTGTTACCTTCGTCCTTCTATCGCGGCCTTGTGCGTCGCAACATGCCGGCCCCTGATCGGCTCCGATTATTCCCGAAATTGATCTGCAGGCATTGTTCGGAAACCTCATGCGCTGGTTCGCCTTTCCCAACATGGCCCTCGGCCTCACGCTCGCCGCCCTGGCGGCGCTGGCCTTGATCGGCATCAACGAGGCCGGCTTCCAGCAATCGAACCGCGCCCTGCAGGACGTCGGAGATGCGCAGAAGGCCCGCGGCGCGCTCAACCTGATGCTGCAGAACGTCCTCGATGCCGAAACGGGCCAGCGGGGCTTTCTGCTGACAGGGGAGGCGCGCTACCGCGAACCGTACGATCAGGCAGTGAAGCAGGTCGACGGCCATCTGGCGACACTGCAGGCGCTCTATGCCGGGCGGCCCGCCGAACTCGCCCGGCTCGGCGAATTGTCCAAGCACGTGGCGCGCAAGCTCGCCGAGATGGAAATGAGCGTTCGCCTGCGCCGGGACGGCAACGAGGAGGCCTGGAAGTTCGTCATTACGACCGATGTCGGCCGAGAGGAGATGGAGGCCATCCGCGAGCAGGTCCGATCGCTGATCGCGATCAGCAACGACGAGCTGGCGCGCAGCCAGCTCCAGATCGCGAAGTCGCTGCGCCTGAGCCGTATCGGCATTGCCCTCGTCACGCTCGCCGGGCTGCTGGCCTTCTATCTTTACCTGCGCGAGACCCACGCGCTGCGCTCGGCGGGCGAGCGCCAGCAGCAGGCGCTGCAGCGCGAGCGCAACGCGCTCGAAGGCGAGGTGCGCGAACGCACCGCGACGCTGGCCGAACTGGCCACCCACCTGCAGCAGGTACGGGAGGCCGAGCGCGGCTACCTGGCGCGCGAGCTGCACGACGAGCTGGGCTCCCTGCTGACGGCCGCCAAGCTCGATGTCGCGCGCCTGAAGTCCAGACTCAACGATGCGCCGGACGCCACGCAGCGGCTGCAGCACCTGAACGAGCTGCTCAACAGCGGCATCGCGCTCAAGCGCCGCATCATCGAGGATCTCCGGCCTTCGTCGCTGTCCAACCTGGGCCTGGTCGCTTCGCTCGAGATCCTCGGTCGCGAATTCGCCGAGCAATCGGGCATGGAGATCGAGATGGTGCTCGAGCCGGTCGAGCTCGACGAGGACAACCAGCTCACGGTCTATCGGATGGTGCAGGAAAGCCTGACCAATATCGGCAAGTATGCGCAGGCCACCGAAGCCAGCATCGTCATGAAGAACTACGGCAACCATGTGGTCGTCGAGGTGAGCGACAACGGCAAGGGCTTCGACACCCTGCGCACCCGTCCGTCGACCCACGGTCTCGCCGGCATGCGGCATCGCGTGGAAGCCGCCAAGGGCAAGCTGAGCATTTCGTCGACACCGGGCAAGGGAACGCACCTGAGCGCGATCCTGCCTGCCAAGCCGGCCTGACGCAGCGTCCTGCCGCACCGTCGGCCGCCCCTTTCGGGTTCTCTCCTACGCCCCCAGGCAGCTGCTGCTGACAGGGCCTTCGCAACGCTGCACTTAACGTGGATGCCAAGCCGTCCGGGTACCGGGTGCGCTGGTTTTCAAATCATCGAGGCCCCCTCGAAAAGGAGTCAGCATGTTGCACTACGCAGTCGTCTTCCTCGTTATTGCATTGATCGCCGCCCTGTTCGGATTCGGCGGTATCGCGGCCAGTGCCGTGGGCATTGCGAAGATTCTGTTCGTGATCTTCATTGTTCTGGCGGTCGCCAGCTTCATCGCGGGCTTGATACGACGCGGCTAGCGTCGTTACGATGGACAGGCAACGCAATTTTCCAGAAGGACCTATCTCATGAACACAACCGTCAAGACTCCCTCGCAACTCGCCGAGGATGCCCGCCAGACCGCCAACGATGCCATCGACACGACGCGCGCCTACGCGCAGAACGCGGTCAACGCGGCCGGGGAAAAGGTGCGCGACCTGCGCCGCGATGCCGAACCGGCGGTCGAGCAATTGGCAGCCCGCGTACAGCAGGCCGTTCAGCGCGGCATTGATGCCGCCTCGACCACCAGCGCCCGGGCCCAGCGGCGCCTCGAAGCCGCCGCCGACGTGACCGGAAAGTACATTGCCGACCAGCCCGTTCGCTCGGTGCTGGTGGCGGCCGCAGCCGGCGCCGCCATCACCGCGCTGATCGTCCTGGCCAGCCGACGCCGCAACGACGACTGATCCGGGAACCGGCCGCCGCAGCACCATGATCCATCCCATCTACTCCACGGTGCTCGGTCATCCGGAGCTTGTTGCCGAGCATCTCGCCAACTACGGCGCGCTGGTCGGGCAGGAGGCCCGGGAAGCAGGCGAAGGGTTCGTGGCTCGGGCGATCGCCGGTGTTCTGGCGGCGGCCAGCGCCCTGATGGCCCTGGGGCTGATCGGTGTCGCCGTGATGCTCGGCGTGCTGCACGGCAGCTTTCATTGGGTGCTCGCCGCGGTGCCCGCCGCCGCGATCGCTATCGCGCTGCTGGCGGCGCTGGTTGCGGCGCGGTCCCCGCCCTTCCCAGCATTCGCCGACCTGCGTACACAGCTCGACGCCGACTTGCAGGCGCTGCGCGCCGCCGGAGAAGGTCATGGCCGCTGAGCGCCGGGAGCCCACTCCCCAGCAGCGGCTGGCGCTGTCGCGCAGGGCGTTGATTGCCCAGTTGCAGAGCGATCGCCGCGAGCCGCCGGACGGCGCGCTGTACGCCGTGCCGCCGCCCACGGTCCGACCAGGCGGCGCCTTCGAGCCATTCGCATGGAGTTCCGTGGCCCGCGGCGTGGTGCGCCGATGGTGGCGCCGGCATCCAGCGAACGCGGTCGGCCAGGTCGCCCGGCCCCTGCTGGCGCGCTATGCGCGCGAGGAACCGGCCAAGCTGGTCGGCGCCGCGGCGGCGGCCGGCGCCTTGCTGGTGCTGGTCAAGCCGTGGCGATTGCTCTCCCTCACCGCCGTGCTCACCGCCGTCATGAAGACGTCCGACGTCGCCGACGTGGTCACCACGCTGATGCAGAAGAAAGCCGACCCACGCAAGAAGCTCCCATGAAGGCCGCTGTGCCGGAGGAGATCTTGACCGACGAGGAAGAGCACGCCATCGAACCCAAGGACGGGCTCGGGCACTGCAGCGCGGCGCACGACGCCGGCCGCCGCAGGACATCGGGAGCTCAGGCCGTCACGATCCAACCCTCGATCGGATCGATCGCCGCGGGAAACCCGTAGCCGTGACCGTGACTGTCGCTGCGCGCCGCGGCCCAGGCCGCCTGGACCAGGCACAGCGCCGCATCGAGGCAATCGCCCTTGGCGTCATCCAGCAGCAGCCCGCGGACCGTGTCGTCGAGCGCGAGCCGCAGCCCGAGCCGCCCCGCGCCTGTTTCCAGCGCGGCCACGAGATCCGCCCGCGCCGCCCGGCGTTCGGCATTCTGGCCAGCCGCCGCGTCGCTCTTGTAGCTGCGCCTGCCGATCAGTTCGCAGGCCAGCAGGCCGGGGTAGGCCTCCAGGGCGATGCGCGAGGCGCCTGCGGTCCGGTGCGGCGGGTGCAGGCCCGGCACGACGGCTCCGGCCGCCAGCAGACGTGGCACGCCGGCATGCAGCATGAACGCGACCGGCGGATTCACCCATTTCATCGACGGGCTGGAGCCGGCGGGGCCATCGGTCTGTCGATGCGCGAACTTCCCGCCGCTGGGCCGCGCCGCACAAAAGGCGGCGAAGGTGCGCCGGATCTCCTCGCGCCCGAGACCGGCATAGTGCGCGATCAAGGGCTCCCATTCGCGGGGCCAACCGAGTTCGACGACCAGCTCGCGCGGCAGGCCGAACGGCAGATCGAAGGCGCCCACCCAGGCCGGTGTCGCACGCAGCCAGTGCGCCCAATGGTCGAGGGTGGCGAAGGCCTGGAACCCCGACAGCCCCACGCGCCCGTCGCGTTCCGATCCGAGCGCGACCATGATCGGCTTGCGCGCGCTCGGCGCGCTCGAGAAGTCGCAGCCGAGCAACAGCAACGGAGGGCGCTTCAGTGGCGTCCGACGATGGCCGCGGTGGCCATCAGTTCTTCCAGCAGCGCAAGCGACACCTTGCCCGAGACCGAGTAAGGATCGAGCTCGGGCCGCTCCGAGTACTTGAGCAGGGTCGAAGCATTGAGCTTCGACAGGTTGACCTGCCCCATGGTCCAGCCGCCGAATCGGCGCTCGGAGATTTCCTCGTAGTGGAGCAGCACCACGTCCTTGTGGCGCGGATCCCGCTGGATGTGGCCGTAGAGCTCGCTGATCGGCATCCGGCCGCCCTCGATGGCCTGCAGGAACACGCCCGCGCCATAGCAGAGGATGCCGGTGATGCCGCAGGAGGTGTTGTGCGAACGCGCTTGCGCGAGGATGTCGTCGATGGCGCCCTGGCTGGTGTCCACGGCGCGGCTGGCGTAGAGAAGGCGTACGAGCATGGTGTGTCCTGCTTAGCGCTGGCGCGGAAGAAGGGATAGGAATTCGCGTCGCAGATTGGGGTCCTTGAGGAAGACGCCGCGCATGACCGAGTTGATCATCTTGCTGTCCATCTCCTTGACGCCCCGCCACTGCATGCAGAAGTGCTCGGCCTCGACCACCAGCGCCAGTCCGTCGGGCTGGGTCTTCTCCTGGATCAGGTCGGCCAGTTGCACCACCGCCTCTTCCTGGATCTGCGGCCGGCCCATGACCCATTCGGCCAGGCGCGCGTACTTCGAGAGGCCGATCACGTTGGTCTGCTCGTTCGGCATGACCCCGATCCAGAGCTTGCCGATGATCGGGCAGAAATGGTGCGAGCAGGCGCTGCGCACCGTGATCGGGCCGACGATCATCAGCTCGTTGAGATGCTCCGCATTGGGGAACTCGGTCAGCGAGGGCGCCGGCACATAGCGGCCCTTGAACACCTCGTTGAGGTACATCTTCGCCACGCGGCGGGCCGTGTTGCCGGTGTTGTGGTCGTTGTCGAGGTCGATCACCAGGCTCTCGAGCACGTGCTTCATCTTGCCCTCGACCTCGTCGAGCAGATGCTCGAGTTCGCCGGGCTGGATGAACTCGGCGATGTTGTCGTTGGCGTTGAAGCGCTTGCGGGCGGCGACGAGACGCTCGCGTATCTTCACGGACACGGGCGTGCCCTCGTCTTCATCCCTGGCGGCGGGGCGCGGTACGGCGTCGATGGTCCTTAGCATCCACGCATCCTATCAGCGAATGGATTTCTGGCGATGACCCTACAGCGCCCTACCCGCATACCGGGGCAGCTATTGTTTTGATAGCGAAAAATCGGTCACCAGCGGCAGGTGGTCGGACATCCGGGCCCAGACGGGCCCGCGCGGCACCGCGGAGGCGACCGGCACGACCTGGCGGCCATAAATGAAATCCAGCTGCGCGACCGGCAACCGCGAGGGGTAGGTCAGCGTGCGGGGCCCGCGCAGGTCGCTCGAATCGCGCATGGCCATCGCGTTCATCGCGTAGCGCATCCGGGCGCCCCAGTCGTTGAAGTCGCCGGCCACCACCAGCACGTCGTCGGGCGGAATCTCGCGCTCGATGAACTCGCGCAACTGCGCGACCTGGCGAATCCGGCTGCCCTTGATCAGGCCCAGGTGCACCACGATGGTGTGCACCGTCTGCCCGTCGAGATCGATCGCCACGTGCAGCAGCCCGCGTTGCTCGAAACGGTGGTCCGAGATGTCCTGGTGGGTCTTGCGCAGCACCGGCCAGCGCGTCAGCAGCGCGTTGCCGTGCTCGCCGTGCCGGGTGATGGCGTTGGTCTCGTAGATCGCCGTATAGCCCTCGGGCGCCAGGAAATCCGCTTGCGGCATTTCGGGCCAGCGGTTGAAGCGCGCGGCGGCCTGCCGGTTCATCTTGCGGACTTCCTGCAGGCAGATGATGTCGGCATCGAGCTGCTCGATCGCGTGGCCGAGGTTGTGGATCTCCAGCCGCCTGGCGGGGCCGATGCCCTGCACACCCTTGTGGATGTTGTAGGTGGCTACGCGGAAGCTGGTCGCCGGAGAATTCATTGCGCAAATTGTGGCAGGAGCAGGATGGCTGCGGCGTTGGTGGACGAAAAAGTCAGCGCGGCAGCATCCCGGTACGGCAGCCACTGCCAGTCGGTGTGCTCGCAAGGATCGAGCCGTGGCGCGAACCGCTCCGGCACCCGGAGGCCGAACACGTGCTCGGTATTGCGGGTGACGCCAGGCGCGTAGCGCGCCCGCCAGCGGGGCAGGATCTCGAAGTCGTTGCAGCGCTGCCAGTCGACCAGCCGGGACGCCAGCGCACTGCCCGGGCCGCAGAGAATGCCGGTCTCTTCCTCGACCTCGCGCGCCGCCGTGCGCGCCAGCGGCTCGTCCTCGAAGTCCTTGCTGCCGGTCACCGATTGCCAGAGACCGTCCGCGCCGACCCGGCGGATCAGCAGCACATCGAGCGCCGGCGTGTAGATCACGACCAGCACCGACTCGGGGATCTTCCAGGGCCGCTCGCTCATGCTCGCGACCCCTCCGCCCGCCCTCAGGCGGCCTGTGGCGCGTTGCGCAGCTTGATGTGCAGTTCGCGCAGCTGCTTCTCGTCGACCGGGCTCGGCGCCTGCGTCAGCAGGTCCTGGGCGCGCTGGGTCTTCGGGAAGGCGATCACGTCGCGGATCGACTCGGCCCCGGTCAACAGCATCACCAGCCGGTCGAGGCCGATCGCAATACCGCCGTGCGGGGGTGCACCGTATTGCAAGGCGTCCAGCAGGAAGCCGAACTTGTTCTGCGCGTCCTCGGCGCTGATCTTGAGGGCGCGGAACACCTTGCTCTGCACTTCCTCGCGATGGATACGGACCGAGCCGCCGCCCATCTCGATGCCGTTGAGCACCATGTCGTAGGCCTTGGCGATGCACTTCTCGGGCGCCGTGTCCATCAGGTCCTCATGGCCGTCCTTGGGCGCGGTGAACGGGTGGTGCACGGCGGACCAGCGCTGGCCTTCCTCGTCGAACTCGAACATCGGGAAGTCCACCACCCACAGCGGCGCCCAGCGGTCGTCGAACAGGCCGTTCTTCTTGCCGAAGGCGCTGTGGCCGATCTTCACGCGCAGTGCGCCAATGGCGTCGTTGACGACCTTTTCCTTGTCGGCGCCGAAGAACAGGATGTCGCCGTTGCGGGCACCCGTGCGGGCGATGATCTCGGCCAGCGAAGCGTCGTTGAGGTTCTTGACGATCGGACTCTGCAGGCCTTCGCGGCCCAGCGCCGCATCGTTGACCTTGATATAGGCCAGGCCCTTGGCACCGTAGATCTTGACGAACTCGGTATAGCCGTCGATCTCGCCGCGCGAGAGACCGCCCTCGCCGCCGCCGCCCGGTACACGCAGCGCGACCACGCGGCCGCCCGGCGTGCTCGCGGCCTGGGCGAACACCTTGAACTCGACATTGCGCATCACGTCGGTCAGTTCGGTGAACTCGAGCTTGACGCGCAGGTCGGGTTTGTCGGAGCCGTACTTGAACATCGCGTCGCCGTAGCTCATGACCGGGAACGGCGGCAGCTCGACCTCGGCCGCGGCGCGGAACACCTTGCGGATCATGCCCTCGAACATCTCGCGGATCTCCTCCTCGGCCATGAAGGAGGTCTCGATGTCGATCTGCGTGAACTCGGGCTGGCGGTCGGCGCGCAGGTCTTCGTCGCGGAAGCACTTGACGATCTGGTAGTAGCGGTCGTAGCCGGCCACCATCAGCAGCTGCTTGAAGAGCTGCGGCGACTGCGGCAGCGCGAAGAAGCTGCCGTCGTGCACGCGGCTCGGCACCAAGTAGTCGCGCGCGCCCTCGGGCGTCGACTTGCCGAGCATCGGCGTCTCGATGTCGATGAAGCCGTTGGCGTCGAGGAACTTGCGCGCCTCCATCGTGACCTTGTAGCGCAGCATCATGTTGCGCTGCATGGCCGGACGGCGCAGGTCGAGCACGCGGTGCGTGAGGCGGGTGGTTTCCGAGAGGTTGTCGTCGTCGAGCAGGAACGGCGGCGTGACCGACGGGTTCAGCACCTTCATCTCGTGGCACAGCACCTCGATCTTGCCGCTCTTGAGGGCCTCGTTGATCGTGCCTTCGGGGCGCGCGCGCACCAGGCCCGTGACCTGCACGCAGAACTCGTTGCGCAGGCCTTCGGCAGCGGCGAAGGTGGAGGCGCGATCCGGATCGCACACCACCTGCACGTAGCCTTCGCGGTCGCGCAGGTCGATGAAGATCACGCCCCCATGGTCGCGCCGGCGGTTGACCCAGCCGCACAGGGTGACGGTTTGTCCGAGGAGAGCTTCGGTCACGAGACCGCAGTAGTTTGAACGCATGGCCATAGATGGATTCCGGCGCCGCGAAGGCGCGTCTTTGTCGTTATTTGATCGCGATCGTCGCGGGGCCGCCAGGAACGACCACCCCCATCGACACGATGTACTTGAGCGCGTCATCCACGCTCATCTTGAGTTCGATGCAGTCGCTGCGCTTGAGCATCACGAAATAGCCGCCCGTCGGGTTGGGCGTGGTCGGCACGTAGACACCCAGGTAGTCGCCGCCGCCCAGGTGGCCGACCACCTCATGGCCCGGCGTGCCGGTCACGAAGGCGATGGTCCAGGCCCCGGGTCGCGGCCACTCGATCAGCACCGCGGTTCGGAAGGCATTGCCGTTCTCGGAGAACAGCGTGTCGGAGACCTGCTTGACGCTGGAATAGATGGAGCGCACCACGGGAATGCGGCGCACCACGGCATCGCCCCAGCCCAGCAGCCGCTTGCCGACGAAGTTGCTCGCGATGGCGCCGACCGACAGCAGGATGGTCAGCGTCAGCAGCACGCCGAGGCCGCGCACCTTGTGCTCGTTCAGGTACTGCTGCCACGACTCCGGCAGCAGCCACAGCGTCTGGTCGAGCGTGCCGATGATCCAGTTCAGCACGCCGAGCGTGATGACCAGCGGCACGATGACCAGCAAGCCGGAGAGCAGCCATTTGCGCAGCGCGAGCATCCCGGACCCTCAGTCGCTGCCTGCAGAAGGCGCCGGTGCCGGCGCCGCCGCGGGTGCCGGGGCACTGGCGGGCGCTGCGGCGGGCTTGGCAGCGGCGCCGTCCGCGGGCGCGGGCGCCGGGCTGGCGACCGTCTTGTCGCCGCCGTCGGCGGCCTTCTTGCCGCCATCGCGGAAATCGGTCACGTACCAGCCCGAGCCCTTGAGCTGGAAGCCGGCGGCCGTGAGCTGCTTGCTGAACGCACTCGCGCCGCAAGCCGGGCACTCCGAGAGCGGCGCATCGGACATTTTCTGCAGCACGTCCTTGGCAAAGCCGCAGGCGCTGCACTTGTAGGCGTAGATAGGCATGGGATTGGAAGCGAGAGGAGCGGCCGGCGGCCGCTCGCAAAGCCCTCGATTATAAGGCTGCCCCCTGCTCCGCGCGCCGGCCGCGGATCTCAGAACAGACGCACGCGCACCAGCACCTGCATCGCGATCAGCCCCAGCACGAAGCCCAGCCCCCCGTAGATGATCGCCTGCAACAACCGGTTGGTGCGCTTCTGGGCGGCCAGCAGCTCCAGCAGCTCGCGGCGATGGTCCGCCGGGCGATTTTCCAGGAAATCGTGCATCAGTCGAGGCAGCTGCGGCAACAGCTTCGCGTAGCGCGGCGCCTCGGCGCGCAGCTGCTCGAGCAGCTTGCGCGGGCCGATCTGGTCGGTCATCCACTTCTCGAGGAAGGGCTTGGCCGTGTGCCAGAGGTCCAGCTCGGGATCGAGCTGGCGGCCCAGCCCCTCGATGTTGAGCAAGGTCTTCTGCAGCAGCACCAGCTGCGGCTGGATCTCGACATGGAAGCGGCGCGAGGTCTGGAACAGGCGCATCAGCACCATGCCGAGCGAGATCTCCTTCAGCGGGCGGTCGAAGTAGGGCTCGCAGACGGTGCGGATCGCCGCCTCGAGTTCGTCGATGCGGGTGCCGTGAGGCACCCAGCCGCTCTCGAGGTGCAACTCGGCCACGCGCTTGTAGTCGCGGCGGAAGAAAGCCACGAAGTTCTGCGCCAGGTATTCCTTGTCCGACTCGGTCAACGTGCCGATGATGCCGAAGTCGAGCGAGACATAGCGCCCGAAGCTTTCTGGCTCCAGGCTGACCTGGATGTTGCCGGGATGCATGTCGGCGTGGAAGAAGCCATCGCGGAAGACCTGGGTGAAGAAGATCGTGACGCCGTCGCGCGCCAGCTTCGGGATGTCGACGCCGGCCGCGCGAAGACGGTCGAGCTGCGCGATCGGCACGCCCTTCATGCGCTCCATCACCATCACCTCGGGATGGCAGAAGTCCCAGTACATCTCGGGAATCAGCACCAGCTTGAGCTTCTCCATGTTGCGCCGGAGCTGGGCCGAATTGGCCGCCTCGCGCACCAGGTCGAGCTCGTCGTGCAGGTACTTGTCGAACTCGGCCACGACCTCGCGCGGCTTCAGGCGCTTGCCATCGGCCGACAGGCCCTCGACCCAGCCGGCCATCATCGCCATCAACGCGAGGTCCTTCTCGATCACGTCGCGCATGCCCGGGCGCAGCACCTTGACCGCCGCCTCGCGCACCGAGCCGTCGGCCAGGCGCACCGTGGCGAAATGCACCTGCGCGATCGACGCGCTGGCCACCGGCGTCTCGTCGAACTGCACGAAGATGTCGCTCACCGGGCGCCGGAACGCACGCTCGATGGTCGCGATCGCGACCTTGGAAGGAAACGGCGGCACCCGGTCCTGCAGCCAGGCCAGTTCGTCGGCGATGTCGGGCGGCAGCAGGTCGCGCCGGGTCGACAGCACCTGGCCGAACTTGACGAAGATCGGGCCCAGCCGCTCGAGCGCCTCGCGCAACCGCTGGCCGCGCGGCGCATCGAGATTGCGACCGACCGAGACGATGCGGGCCACCACCCGCAGCCAGGGCTTCTGGAAGCTCGTGAGGACGAGTTCGTCGAGGCCGTAGCGCAGTGCGACCCAGACGATGAAGACGCCGCGGTAGATCCGCCTCATTCGGCTGCAGGCCCGCCGGACTTGCCCGGACGCTGGCCGACGAACTGCCTCAGCGCCTCCACCACGCGGCGGGCGCCGCTGGCGATGGTGTGCGCCGGCACGTCGCCGATGGCCCGCGCCAGATCGTCCTCGACATCCCAGCGCACATGGTCGACCAGCCAGTTGACCTCGGCGGCCAGCTGCACGTCGCCCTCGATGCGAACCGCGGGCTTCTCGCCCTTGAAGGCGGCACGGGCGAGGCCGAAAGGCGACGCCTCGGTGACAGCCAGCGTGAGTTCGGAAGCGGCGCCTTCAGGCGCGAGGTCGAGCAGGCCGGCTGGCGTCGGGACGAACTGCATCGTCACAAAGCGCCACTCGAACTTCACCACGCGGCCCTGCAGCCGCAACAAGCGCTGCTGGGCTTCGGGTTCCTGCTGGAGCACGTGATTGAGGAAAAGCACCGCACGGTGCTGGATCTCGTGGACCGCCCAAGGGGGCGGCTGCAGGCGACTGCCGACGCGGTTGGCGAGGTCTTCCAGAAAGGCAAATGGGGACGATGGTGTAACCATCTCCGTATTATCAACTCGCCCCCAGGTTGCCCGCACTTCGTGTCGGGCGCCCACCCCCTACCGGGGGCAACACCAGCGGCCCGGCGAAGCCGGTTCCGCGGTGTTCCACCAACGGGCCTGGCTGCGCCGGCCGATAGAAGAGAGGCGCCGTGTTTGTTGGTTCTCCGGCGGCGCGCAGCGCACGCCTGTTCGTGGGCAGCCGCGGAACCGGCTTCGCCGGGCCGCTGGCTGCGCCCCCGGTAGGGGGTGGGCGCCCGGACACGAAGTGCCGGGCAACCTGGGGGCGAGCTTATTGCAATGCCTGGACGCCCGCCACGAGCCAGCCGCTGCTGCCCTTGGTGTCCTTGGTCATGTTCCAGACCTCGCGGAACGGGCTCGGGCCGGCCGACACGTCCTCGCGGATCATCCCGGAGAACTCGACGCTCGCCAGGTAGGCATCGGGCAGTTCTTCGATGCCGAGCAGCTTGGCATCGAGCATGACGACCTCGGTCTTGTTCGGCTGGCCACCGGTGTGGGTCTCGCGCTCGGCGAGTTGCTGGCGGATCTCGCCGACCATGCCGTCGGTCATCATCGAGCGCAGCGTGCCGATGTCGGCGCGGTCCCAGGCATCCTGCAAGGTCACGAAGTTGCGCTTGGCCGCCGTCAGGAAGCCGTCGGTGTCGAAGCCGGCGGGAATGCCCCACGATTGCGATCCGGCCAGCGCCGAGCCGATCATGCTGCCGCCCGCAGCGGCGGCACCGGCCATCGACGAGCCGCCCGTGCGGTCGGCCGGATGCTCGGGCTGGGACGCGCTGGGCTCGAAGGCGATGGCATTGCTCTCCCATGGCCGCGCCGAGGCATCGTTGCCGACGTTGCGGGGGCTGTACTGCGGCGGCGCCGTGGCATCCGCCGGGCTGCCCGCACCCTGGAAGGCGAAGCCACCGGCGCGCGGCGACGCAGCGGCACGCGAACGGGCCGAGAAGATGCGCCACACGACGACGGCCGCCAGCACCAGCAGACCGATCAGCAGGATGTTGCCGAAGGCGGCACCGAGGCCGAGCGAATGGGCAAGCCAGGCCAGACCAAGGCCGGCCGCGAGACCGCCGAGCATTCCGGCCCAGGGCCGCTTCGGTGCAGCCGCAGCCGGCGCCGCGGTCGCAGGATTGGCAGCGGTATTGGTCGCGTTCTGCGCCGGCGCGCCCGGGGTCGTGGGGGAGGCAGGCGGCGTGGCCTGGCGCTGCGTCACGTTGCTGGACTGCTTGCCGATCGAGCGACCGCCACCCATGCGGGCGGCACTGGCGTCGATGCTCACGACAGCCAAGGCGCACACCAACAACCAGGAACCCAAATTCTTCATGACGTCTCCTCAACGGCCAAAAACAGCTTCAACACTTGATTCCAACATGCAGGGCGACCACGCCGCCCGTCATGTTGTGATAGTCCACATGACCAAAACCGCCCTCCTTCATGAGGGTCTTGAGATCTTCCTGGGCCGGATGCATGCGAATCGACTCGGCCAGATAGCGGTAGCTGGCATCGTCTCCGGCCACCACCTTGCCGAGACGCGGCAGCACGCTGAACGAATACCAGTCGTAGGCCTTCTGCAGCGGCTTGGCGACCTTGGAGAACTCGAGCACCAGCAACCTGCCGCGCGGCTTCAGCACGCGGTTCATTTCTTTCAGCGCGACGTCCTTGTGGGTCATGTTGCGCAGCCCGAAGGCGACCGTCACGACGTCGAAATGGTTGTCGGGGAAAGGCAGCTTCTCGGCATCGCAGACCAGCGTCGGCAAGGCGACGCCGGCATCGAGCAGGCGGTCGCGGCCGGTGCGCAGCATGGCTTCATTGATGTCGGTGTGAACCACCTCGCCGCTGGCGCCCACCTTCTTGGCGAAGGCCAAAGCCAGGTCGCCCGTGCCGCCGGCGATGTCCAGCACCTTCGAGCCCTCGCCGACGTTGGCGACCATCACCGTGTAGGCCTTCCAGGCACGGTGAAGACCCATCGACATCAGGTCGTTCATGAGGTCGTAGCGCGAGGCGACCGAGTCGAAGACCCCGCGCACGCGCTTGGCCTTGTCGCTTTCGTCGACCGATTCGAATCCGAAATGGGTGGTGYTCATAGCCCCGATGTTAGGCCGGAAGCGTTCACATCAACCCGGATATCCCGCAAGGATGCCGGAATTTCGTTGCTCAATGGCTGCCGCAGGCGTGCCCACCGTGGCCGGAAGCGGCCGACTTCTCGGCCATGGGTGCGTCGCGATCGACGCCCGCCGCGGCAAGGCGGCGCTCGTACTCGGCCCACAGCTCGGCCTCCCGGGCACCGAGGTCGTACAGCAGGTCCCAGGAAAAGATCCCGGTGTCGTGGCCATCGCTGAAAGTCGGCTGGACCGCATAGTTGCCGACCGGCTGCAGGTCGACCAGGTCGACCTCGCGCTTGCCGGTCTGCAACACCTCCTGGCCGGGTCCATGGCCCTGCACCTCCGCCGAGGGCGAGTAGATGCGCATCAGCTCGAACGGGATGCGAAAGACCGCGCCGTCGGAAAATCCGACTTCGAGCACGCGCGACTGTCCGTGCACCGTGATCAACTGGGGCGTCGGTGCGCCCGCCTGCAAGCCTGCCATCAGAAACTCCTTGTCGCCAGACACCGGATCATCTCGCGTTCCAGCGCCGGCAGTTGATGCTCGACCGCCTGCTCGCGCTGCGGGTCGGCCGCGCGCCGGGCCTCGGCCCACACGGGCGAGGGAAAGCGGCTGTCCCATTCGAAGCGCGCGATCACGTGCCAATGCAGGTGAGGCACCATGTTGCCGAGCGCGGCCAGGTTGATCTTGACCGGCGCCAGCGCATCGCGCAGGCACTGCTCCACCACCGCCACGGCCTCCATGCACAGGGCACGGTCGATCGGCGCCAGGTCGGACCACTCGGCCACATGGTCGGTCCAAACCACCCGGTAGAAGGCCGGGAAGCCCGCTTCGGCCGCATGGATGACGCGCAGCCTCGCGCCCTGGAAGACCAGCCGGCCGCCCGTCGCATCGCACAGCGGGCAACCCGCCACGAGCATCGGCGCGCTCACACCAGCACGCGTTCGATGCCGCCCTGGTTGGCGGCGGCCACGTACGCCGGCATCCAGTCGGCGCCGAGGATCTTGTTGGCCATCTCGACCACGATGTAGTCGGCTTCGAGCAGGCCGTTGTTCAGGTCGTTGCCGTAGCGGCTCAGGCCCTGCAGGCAGCTCGGGCAGCTGGTGAGGATCTTGACGTTGGCCTCGGGCGCAACCTTGCCGGCATCGCGCAGCGCGGCCTCGCCCTTCTTCAGTTCCTCTTCCTTGCGAAAGCGGATCTGCGTCGAGATGTCCGGACGGGTCACGCCGAGCGTGCCGGATTCGCCGCAGCATCGGTCGTTCTTGAGCACGTTGTCGCCGACCAGCGCCTTCACGGTCTTCATGGGATCCTGCAGCTTCATGGGCGTGTGGCAGGGGTCGTGGTAGAGGTAGCCGCCGCCCGCACCAGCGGAGTCCGCCAGGGTGATCCCCTTCTCGAGCAGATACTCGTGGATGTCGATGATCCGGCAGCCCGGGAAGATCTTGTCGAACTGGTAGCCCTGCAACTGGTCGTAGCAGGTCCCGCAGCTCACCACCACGGTCTTGATGTCGAGGTAGTTCAGCGTGTTGGCGACGCGGTGGAAGAGCACCCGGTTGTCGGTGATCATCTTGTCGGCCTTGTCGAACTGTCCGCTGCCGCGCTGGGGATAGCCGCAGCACAGGTAGCCCGGGGGCAGCACGGTCTGGACGCCGGCATGCCACAGCATCGCCTGCGTGGCCAGGCCGACTTGCGAGAACAGGCGCTCCGAACCGCAACCCGGGAAATAGAACACGGCCTCGGTCTCGGGCGTGGTCGCCTGCGGATTGCGGATGATCGGCACGTAGTCGGCGTCCTCGATGTCGAGCAGCGCACGCGCCGTCTTCTTGGGCAAGCCACCGGGCATCTTCTTGTTGATGAAGTGGATCACCTGCTCCTTGATCGGCGCCGGACCCAGCGTCGCCGGCGGAGCGGCGGTCTGTTTCTTCGCCAACCCGCGCAGCAGGTCGTTGGCCATGCGCTGGGCCTTGAAGCCGATGCCGACCATGCCGGCGCGCATCATCTTGATGGTCTGCGGGTTGGTCGCGTTGAGAAAGAACATCGCCGCCGCATTGCCGGGACGGAAGGACTTCTGCCCCATCTTGCGCAGCAGGTTGCGCATGTTCATCGAGACATCGCCGAAGTCGATGTTGACCGGGCACGGCGTCAGGCACTTGTGGCACACGGTGCAATGGTCGGCCACGTCCTCGAACTCCTCCCAGTGCTTGATGCTGATGCCGCGCCGGGTCTGCTCCTCGTACAGGAAGGCCTCGACCAGCAGCGAGGTCGCGAGGATCTTGTTGCGCGGCGAATAGAGCAGGTTGGCGCGCGGCACGTGGGTGGCGCACACCGGCTTGCACTTGCCGCAGCGCAGGCAGTCCTTGACGCTGTCGGCGATGGCGCCGATGTCGCTCTGCTGCATGATGAGCGACTCGTGCCCCATCAGGCCGAAGCTCGGCGTGTAGGCGTTGGTCAGGTCGGAATGCAGCGCACGGCCGTCCGCGCCGGCGTGCTCGCTGCCGCGCAGCAGCTTGCCCTTGTTGAAGCGGCCCTCGGGGTCGACCTTCTTCTTGTAGTCGGTGAAGGGCTGCAGCTCGGCGTCGCTCAGGAACTCGAGCTTCGTGATGCCGATGCCGTGCTCGCCCGAAATCACGCCGTCGAGGCTGCGCGCCAGCGCCATGATGCGCACGACCGCCGCGTGGGCGGTCTGCAGCATCTCGTAGTTGTCGCTGTTGACCGGGATGTTGGTGTGCACATTGCCATCGCCGGCGTGCATGTGCAGCGCGATCCAGACCCGGCCCTTGAGGATGCGCTGGTGGATCTCCCTGCACTCCGCCAGGATCGGCACGAACTCGGCGCCGGTGAAGATCGCCGCCAGCGGCTCGCGCAGCTGCGTCTTCCAGCTCGCCCGCAGCGAATGGTCCTGCAGTTGCGGGAACAGCGCCGGGACCTGATCGAGCCAGCCCTGCCACAGGGCTCTCACCTCGCTCACCAGCGCCAGCGCCTCGGAAACGCGGCCTTCCAGTACCTCGGCCGCGGGAATGTCGTTGGCATCCTCGCGCATGCCCAGCGGCAGGTTGCCGCGCGCGAGGAAGTCCTCGAGCGCATCCGCCAGCGCGATCTTGTTCTGCAACGACAGCTCGATGTTGATGCGCTCGATGCCGTCGGTGTATTCGGCCATCCGCGGCAGCGGGATCACCACGTCCTCATTGATCTTGAAGGCGTTGGTGTGCCTGCTGATGGCGGCGGTGCGCTTGCGGTCGAGCCAGAACTTCTTGCGCGCCTCGGGGCTGATCGCGATGAAGCCCTCGCCGCTGCGCGAGTTGGCGATGCGCACCACCTCGGAGGTCACGCGCGCCACGGTGTCGGCGTCGTCGCCGGCGATGTCGCCGAACAGCGCCATCTTCGGCAGCCCGCCATGGCGCTTGGACTTGGTCGCGTAGCCGACCGCCTTGAGATAGCGGTCGTCGAGGTGCTCCAGGCCCGCAAGCAGCACGCCCGAGCGCTTCTGCTCGGCGAACATGAAGTCCTTGATCTCGACGATGCTGGGCACCGCATCCTTGGCATTGCCGAAGAACTCGAGGCAGACCGTGCGCGTGTGGGCCGGCATGCGGTGCACGATCCAGCGGCAGCTGGTGATCAGGCCGTCGCAGCCTTCCTTCTGGATGCCGGGCAGGCCCGACAGGAACTTGTCGGTCACATCCTTGCCGAGGCCTTCCTTGCGGAAGGTCTTGCCGGGGATCTCGAGCCGCTCGGTGCGCAGCGCGGTCTTGCCGTCGGCGGCGAAGTACTGGAGCTCGAACAGCGCGCTGTCGGCGTCGTGGATCTTGCCGAGGTTGTGGCCGACCCGGCTGACCTCGAGCCACTCGGCGTCCGGCGTCACCATCCGCCACGAGGCCAGGTTGTCGAGCGCGGTGCCCCACAGCACCGCCTTCTTGCCGCCGGCGTTCATCGCCACGTTGCCGCCGACGCAGGAGGCCTCGGCGGAGGTCGGGTCGACCGCGAACACGAAGCCGGCGCGCTCGGCCGCATCGGCCACGCGCTGGGTCACCACCCCGGCCTCGGTCCAGATGGTCGGCACCGGGGCTTCGAGCCCGGGCAGCTTGCGCATCTCGACCTCGGTCATGGCCTCGAGCTTCTCGGTGTTGATGACCGCGCTGTTCCAGGTCAGCGGGATCRCGCCCCCGGTGTAGCCGGTGCCGCCGCCGCGCGGCACGATGGTCAGTCCGAGCTCGATGCAGCCCTTGACCAGGCCGGCCATCTCGGCCTCGGTGTCGGGCGTCAGCACGACAAAGGGGTATTCGACGCGCCAGTCGGTGGCGTCGGTCACGTGCGACACGCGCGACAGGCCGTCGAACTTGATGTTGTCCTTGGCGGTGAGCCGGCGCAGCTCGCGCGTGGCCTTGCGCCGCAGGGCCGCGATCTCGCGGAACATGGCGTCGAAGGAAGCCACAGCCTGCGCCACCAGGCCGGTCAGTTCGCCGACGGAAACGTCGCGCTGGGCGTCGCTGTCGGGCGTGCGCCGCTTCTCGACTTCGCCCAGGCGGTGCTTGAGCGCTTCCACCAATTGGCTGCGGCGGCGCGGGTTGTCCAGCAGGTCGTCGACCAGGTAGGGGTTGCGCTGAACGACCCAGATATCCCCCAGCACCTCGTACAGCATGCGGGCCGAGCGGCCGGTCCGGCGTTCGGAGCGCAGGCGCTGGAGCAGGTCCCAGCCGCGCTCGCCCAGCAGGCGAATCACGATCTCGCGGTCGGAAAAACTGGTGTAGTTGTAGGGGATCTCACGCAGTCGCGCAGGCTCTGCGGCCTGCGACAACAACGCCGTCAACGCGGTCGGAGCATTCATCGGGGAGTCGCCTCGGTCGGGCGCTGCGCGCCCACGAACCAGGGGGGCAAATTTTAAGTCAGGCCGATGGCCCATGCTGGCGCGCGGGCACCCGGGGCCCGTTCCGATTTGCCCGCAAGCGCTGAATCGACAAAAAAACGGCCCGCTTGAAGCGGGCCGTCGTGGATCGAGCTGCGAACTGCGTCAGGTCATGGCACGTTCGCGCCGGTCACCTGGAAGGCCTTGCCGGGCAGCGCATACGCACCGCCGAACTCGAAAGCCTGGGACATGCCGCAGCCGTTCGGCGGCTGACAGRCGCCGGTCGYGTTGGTGTGGAATACGACCGSGCCATAGCGGTAGTTCAACGCCTGCTTGCCCTCATAGTCCGCCACCGTCAGGACGTAGGCTCCGGTGCCATGGTTGTCGGCATCCTCAGCCCACACCGGGTCCTTCATCCGGGAATCCTGCAGCKYGCGGCGGATCGAGCCGCTGTTGTTGTCGGTGTTGAAATGCACCCACTGGAGCTTYTTCTCGCCGCGCGAAACCACCAGCACGTTGTTGTTCAACGTGCCGACGGCCGTTTCTTCGGCGGGATCGTGCTTCACGTAGGCCAGCGCCGTCGGGTTCTTGCCGATCGCGACCGAGCCCTTGAGCGCGATGTCGGTCGCCACCGCCGAGCCGTTGGACGCGTAGTTTCCGAGGCTGTAGATCTGCAGGCTGCCGTCTTCGGTGGCGATCCACGCGCGCTGCGTCGAGTAAAGGCTTGCCTTCACCGCGGTCGGACGCTTGCCGAGATCGACCGTCTTGATGACAGTCGGCTTCTGTTGCGGCGCCTGGTCGAAGGTGAACGGCCACTGGGTGGCGGCCTGGCCCACCGTGGTGGTCTTGGCGTAATCGGCATCGGTTCCGAAGTACATCGACTGGTAAT